>CAIQRY010000068.1 GCA_903874345.1 uncultured bacterium | reverse complement strand
TGCTTTTCGAGCAATTTGCGCTTACGCGTCACATCCCCGCCATAAAGTTTAGCCGTCACATCTTTACGCATGGCTGATAATTTTTCCGCCGCAATAACCTTACCGTGAATCGCCGCTTGAATTTTAACGGCAAACATCTGTTTTGGCAAATTATCTTTTAAGATATCGACCACTTCCCGACCTTCGCGGTAAGCGTCATCGCGGTAAACAATCGTGGCCAAGGCCTCAATAATATCCTCCGCGACTAAAATATCCATTTTGACCACGTCCGCCGGTCGATAATCCGAGTAGTCATAGTTAATTGAAGCGTATCCCGCCGAAACGCTTTTTATCTTATCATAAAAATCCGTTAAAATCGCGGCGAGCGGTATTTCGTAATGCAAAAGCACGCGACTATCATCGCCATCCGTCGAAATATATTCCGTATTTTTATAAATTCCTCTTTTTTCCTGCGCTAATTTAATAACATTTCCCAGATAAGCCTTCGGGGTAATAATATCTAATTTTACCCAGGGCTCTTCGATGAGATCGACTTGCGTTGGATCGGGCATTTTCTGTGGTGTCCGAATAATTATCTCTTCACCGTTCTTCTTAACTAATTTATAGGCCACGCTGGGCACAGTCACAATTAAATCTAAGTCATACTCGCGGCGTAAACGTTCCTGAAAAACTTCTAAATGGAGCAGGCCCAAAAAACCGCAGCGAAAACCGAAGCCTAAGGCGTCGGAATGTTCTGGCTCATAAGCTAAGGAAGCGTCATTTAACTTTAATTTTTCCATAGCTTCGCGCAGCTCCTTAAAATCATTACCCTCGCGCGGGAAAATACCAGCAAAAACCATGGGCTTTACTTCCTTGTATCCCGGTAGCGGCGACAAAGTCGCGCTCTGAGCCACGCCGGCGCCGGCCGTAATCGTATCGCCCACGCGACAATCCGCCACTTGCTTAAAGCCGGTAACGACATAGCCAATTTCGCCGACTTTGAGTTCGCCGGTCGATAAATAATCGGGTTTAAAAACGCCGCAATCCAAAACTTCGCTGGCCGCTCCCGTAAATAATAATTTTATTTTGTCGCCTTTCTTAATTGAACCGTTAAAAACCCGAATATAAGCGACGACGCCGCGATAAATATCGTACTTGGAATCAAAAATCAAGGCCCGCGGAAAATCGGTATTATTAATTTCCGCTGGTTGCTGCGGTTTATGTCCCTTACTAATCACCGCCGCCAAAACTTCAGCGACTCCCTCGCCGGTTTTGCCAGACGAACAAATAATTTCATCTTCCTGACAGCCCAAAAGATCAATAATTTCTTTTTTCGTCTTAACAACATCCGCCGCCGGTAAATCAATCTTATTAACAACCGGAATAACTGTTAAATTCTGTTCCATGGCTAAATATAAATTAGCCAAAGTTTGCGCTTGAATGCCTTGCGTTGAGTCGACAAGTAAAACCGCTGTTTCGACCGCGGCCAAAGACCGAGAAACTTCATAAGAAAAGTCCACGTGCCCGGGTGTGTCAATTAAATTAAGCTGATAACCCTGATAATTCATGGTCACAGGTTGCAATTTAATTGTTATTCCCCGTTCCCGTTCAATATCCATGCCGTCTAAAATCTGATCCTTCATCTTCCGTTTATCAACGGTCTGAGTAATTTCCAACATCCGGTCGGCTAAAGTCGACTTTCCGTGATCGATGTGCGCAATAATGCAAAAATTTCGAATTTTATCAGTCATCATAATTATAAATTAAATTCCGCGGGCCTCGCCCTGATCTTCGACTTCGACTCTTTTAAACGGCCAATGATGGCGCAGCGAATCTAAGAAACCTAAGAGCTCTTCGCTTTGGAATAAATAGCAGAAAAAACCATAAGCTAAGAGGCCAGCTCCCGCCGCGAGGCAGAGTTGAATAAAAACGCCGCTGAACCTGGTCATATCAATAATCGGTGAAATTGCTAATTTTGTTAATTGCGTCGTTAAACCAGCCGCGACCGAAGCAACGATAAACTTCAAGCTCGTCATCAAAATATTACTTAAATCCAAAGACCCAACTTTATAACGCAACCAGACCCAAAGCAATAGAAAACTTAGAATATTATCAATTGAGAAGACTAAAGCTAAACCGGCCACGCCCATGCGGGGCGCTAAAAGCAAGGCTAAAATGGTATTAATCGCAATTGTTACCGCTCCGACACTGAGTGGAATAAGCGAATTATGGCGCGCGTAAAAAACACGGACCAAAAGCGGAATCGTGGCTTGGGCAAATAAACTAATGGCAAAGAACCCCAAGGTATTCATGGTTAAAATCGTATCTTCCCAACCGAAACGACCCGTCCCTAAAACGATGCGAATAATTTGCGCGCGTAAAGCGATAATCAGCACGGTCGCAGGAATAACAAAGAACAAAATCTTGCGAATCGTTTGAGAAAAATTCTCAACTAATTTTTCCTTATTAAAAGCAAACTCGGACAAAACCGGAAAAGCGGCGATGGCAAAAGAAATACCAAAAATACCGACCGGAAAAGCTTGCAAGTTATTGGCAAAATTAAAAACCGCCAGCGAGCCGTGCGGTAAACCGGACGCAATAATGGTTACGATGACTAAATTAATTTGGGCAATCGCCAAGCTTAGCGTACGCGGCACCATCATCTTAGCAATGAGCCAAGTATTAGCATCGCGCCACTTAATTTTAAATTGATAACGGAAACCGAGATGATAAACCGTCGGTAATTGGCTCGCCATATGCAAAAAAGCGCCGATAACCACGCCCCAAGCTAAACCATAAATTCCCCAAATTCTGGTTAAAAATAACGCCCCAAAAATAATACCCAAATTATAAAAAATCGGCGCAAAGGAATACATTAAGAATCGTTTAAAAGATTGGAGCATGCCGCCTAAAATTCCGGAGACCCCCAAGAAAAGAGGTGACAAAAACATAATTCGAGTTAAGGCCGCTGTCGTGGCTTGCTGGTCAGGTGAAAACCCCGGCGTAATTAAATAAACCAAGGGTCGCGCGAAAATAATACCAGCGACAGATAAGAAGACCAAGGCGATGCCGAGCAAATTCATGACATTAGCCGCCAAACCCCAGGCTTCGTGATTAGTAAGTGTCGGATCACAGTTTTGGCCCTTTTCACATTTATAATCTCGAATTAACGAGGTAAAAATCGGAATGAAACCAGCGGACAAGGCGCCGAGCACGATCAAATTATAAATTAAGTCTGGTACGCGAAAAGCGGCATAATAAGTGTCGAGCGTGGCCGAGGCACCGAATTGACCGGCCAAGATATGATCGCGTAACACGCCTAAAAACCGCGAGGCCAAAGAAGATAGGGCGACGAGAGCGGCGGCAACCGTAATATTATTGATTTGTCGGCGAAAAAGGTTCTTAAACATAATACTATCTTAACGATTTTTCCGGATTATTCAAGCTCGCCGCTTGTTGGCGGTAAGCTAAGTCGCTTAAATTAGCCAAGGCCTTGTCATAACCCGGATTAATCCGTAATTCAGCCTTAAATTCCGCCTCAGCTGCGGACCAGTTTTTGTCTTCCATGTAAATAACGCCTAAATTATTATGGGCCATTTGTTCATTAGGATTTAAGGCTAAAGCGGCTTGATATTCTTTCGCGGCCGCCGCCCTCTCACCATCAAAATATTCCATCACCCCAAGATTACGATGAGCGAGCGGTGAATGCGGCGAAGTTTTAACCGCGGAGCGCCAGAAAGTCAAGCGATTGGAAAAATTTAGACTATGACGAAAGGTTAAAATCGCAAAAAATATTAGAACGAGAGCTGCCCCCGCCTGAACTTTTTTATTTTTAAAATCTAATTTTTTAAACCAATCAATCTCGGCTAAAATTATGAGTAGGCCAATCAAGGGTAAATATAAACGATGTTCAAAAAAGTCTGGCGTATCAACCGGATTGGGCCGAATGAAAGACGGCAGGATAAAAAATAAAAACCACAAGACACCAAAAACTAAATATTTTTGTTTCTTCGCCTTCGAAAAAACTAAAGCCAAAATTAAAAGCGGTAAAACAATTAAACCATAAATAATTTTTGCATCGGCGAGCGATGGCACAACTGAAAGACTAAATGGTAAGACGGCTTTGCCTAAGAAGACGATTAAAGACGCGGAATTTTTAAAAATCGAGACGAGAGCCGCACTTAGCCCCAGAGTTTCGCCGCCTAAAGCAAAATGCCGCATCAAAAACCAGATAAAACCGATAGCGGCCGAGCCAAAAACAAGCAGCCAGCGGTCGCTCTTACTTACTTTCTCAGGCGCCAAAAACAAAAAATAGAAAATTACTAAACCGGGCAAGAAGACCGCGGTTTCTTTGGAAAGTAGGGCTAGAAATAAAAATAATAAATAGGCCAAATAAGAACGCAAACGCGGCCGGTTAGCAAAAGATAAAAAGCTTAATAAAGAAGCTAAGACGAAAATAACAAGCAAGGGGTCATTCCGCCCCGGAATCCAAGCCACGGCTTGCGTCAAAACCGGATGGACTAGAAATAATAAAGATAAAAAATAAGCGAGAGGCGGCGCGCAATCTAATTTAAGTAAAAGCCGGAAAACCAGGGCGACGGCTGAAAGATGCAAAATAATATTAACCAGATGGAATATGGCCGGCGCCGTGCCGGTTGTCGTAGCTTCGGGATAAAAGGATAAGTTCAAGAGCGGCCGATAATAAAATTTTGGTGTTGATAAAAAAACATCGCTCGAAAAAATAGTGCCGACGTTCTTAAACTGGCTGATGGTCGGATAATTTTCAAGAATTAAGGCATTATCATCAAGATAAGTATAATCAAAAAATAGAGTCTGGCCGTAAAGCAAAAAACCGAACAAAAAAATCAAAAAATAAGGCCGCCAAGTATTAAGCCAGCCGGGTTTAAAAAATCCGTGTTGCGCTTTAAAATTAATCATGATTTTTTCTGACGAAAATATTGAGGCGACAGGAAATAATGTAATGCCACGCCCAGAGTTGCGAGCCCGTAACGCAAACTTCGGCCGAAATTAATAGACGAGGCCTCGGGAAAATAACGGACCGGAACCGGAATCTCGCCAATGCGATATTTTTGCGCTACGATCTGGAAAAGAACCTGACTATCAAAAACAAAATCATCAGAATTCTTCGTCCAATCAATCTTTTCCAAAACAGCGCGGCGATAAGCCCGCATCCCCGTATGCCACTCCGACAAATTATAACCACTCGCCAAGTTTTCGAAGATGGTTAGAAAACGGTTAGCCAGATATTTATATAAAGGCATGCCGCCCGCCAAGGCTTCGCGGCGACTTCTAATTCTCGTCCCCAACATAACATCAAAATAATCATCAGCGATAAAAGATGCCAAATATTTTACGAGTTTCGGATCATACTGATAGTCGGGATGAATCATAATAATAATATCAGCGCCCTCGGCAAGTGCGAGGCGGTAGCAAGTCTTCTGATTAGCGCCGTAACCGCCATTTTGGTCATGAGAAAAAACAAAGAGACCGAGTCGTTTAGCCAGAAGAGCGGTCTCATCATGACTCGCGTCGTCGACTAGTATAATCTGGTCAACCAAAGCCGGCAAATCAGAAACGGTTTGCTCTAAAGTTTTAACCGCGTTATACGCCGGTAAAACCACGACTATTTTCTGGTTATTATACATATATATTTACCAAACAATCCCGAATTTAAACAATCACCCTGACGTCGCCAGCGAGAACTTCTGTTTCTGTTACAAATAAAGGATTAATATCCAAAGATTTTATTTCCGGGTGTTCATTGGCGAGTCGCGTCAAATTAACAAGCGTTCGCGCCAAGCCTTTAAGATCATACTTCTTATGGCCGCGCGCGCCGTTTAAAATCGGGTAAATCTTTAAACTTTCAATTAAAGTCAAGGCGCGATTAAAGTCTAAATCACCAGTGGTAAGTTTTACTTCCTTAAATACTTCGGTATAAATTCCACCTAAGCCAGCCATAATCATCGGCCCGAAAGCGCTATCGCGATTAAAACCGAGAATCACTTCCTGCGCTCGCGCAATCTGCGTTTGTAAAATAAGATAATTTTTGGGGTTAGTTAAGGCTTTTTTATTTTTGAGACGCAGCTCTCGGCTCGCAGCGCGCAAATCTTTTTCGGTTTGCAAATTAGTGACCACGGCCTTCTTATCGGTCTTATGTAAAAAATCAGGGCCGACGATCTTTAAAACGACCGGCGATTTAAGATGTTTAATTTTCGAAGCGGAAAATTTAATCGTCTTAACGGTCGGAATTTTATATTGATTTAAGAGTTTAAGCGAACGCAAATAATCGGACGTCTGAAATTTCTTTTTAGTCTTAGTCCGAGGCACAATATAAGGCCGTAAATTCTTCGTACTATTCTTATAAGCAATTAACTTCTTAAATGATTCGACCGCTTCTTCCGGAAAATCAAAGACCGGCACCTGATTATCCTGCATCAAGTTCCAAGCCTTGGCTACGGCCTGGCCACCCAAGAAACAGGCCATGACTAATTTATGCGGATACTTCTTGGCCATGGCGCAAACCACCTGCGCGGTCTTTAAAGGCTCAGTATCGGTTTGCGGCGTAAGGAGTATTAAAAGATTATTTACTTTCTTATCCGGGAGTAGTTTCTTAAGAGCCATCTCGTAGCGGGCCGCATCGGCGTCGCCTAAAAGATCCCAACTCCGCGCGAGAGTTAGCCCTTCGCGACTAATGGCATCCGCGGTTAACACCGCGACCCCGCCAGCATTCGTTACAACGTATAGATCTTCCGCTCCATGATTCTGCCAAACTTCTTTGCGGAAAAGTGATAATAAATCAAAAAGTTCTTCTAAATTTTGTAGCCAAATAGCGCCGCTGCGTCTGACGCCCGCCTCGACGGCCGCCGCGGAACCGGCGAGTGAACCAGTGTGCGACAATGCGAGTTGTGTCCCGGCCGCACTCTGCCCCGCTTTTAAAATAGCGACTGGTTTATGCTTCGCTAAACGCGACACGCGAGTCATAAAAGTTTGGCCATCTTTAATTTCTTCCAAATAAGCAACAATTAAATCAATCCGGTCATCATGCGCCAAATACTCAAAGATGTCATTCTCGTCCAAAACCGCTTTATTGCCGAGACTAACAAAATAACCAAGATTAAAATTCTGTGTCTTGAGCCAATCTAAGGCCGCCGAACCAATGGCTCCCGACTGCGACAGAAAGGCGATACGTCCTGTTTCCCGGCTTGCTCCAGCAAAAGTCGCATTTAAGCCTTGCCAGGTATTAATTAACCCTAAACAATTCGGGCCTAGAATATTTAAATGATGCGTCGCCGCGATTTTAATAATCTGATCTTCTAAAGCTTTGCCGGCCGGGCCAGCTTCTTTAAACCCAGCGCTAATAATAACAATATTCTTGATGCCCAGACGCGCGCAGGTTTTTATTTCTTCTAGAACAAATTGCCCGGGGATAGCAATAACGACGAGTAAAGAAGCATACTCAGTTTTTGGCAAATCCGCTAAATTATTATAAGCCGCGAGCCCAGCAATTCTCTTTTCCTTAAGATTAATAGGATAAATTTTTCCCTTAAAACCTCCCTTAATAATATTGTCGAGCATCTGACGACCAAGTTTATGACGGTCTGAAGACGCGCCAATGACAGCGACTGCCTTAGGATTAAAAAAATACTGTAAAGACATAAAAATATGTTAATGTTTTTTAATTAATAAACTTAGACCCGAGATTAGCCAAAGAACAAGAAGCCAGTTCAAATTAAAATAAGCGAGAATTATATTGGGCCAAATAATTTCTAAAATAATAAATAGCGCTAAGAGGAGACTTAAAAAGTAAAAAATTTCTCTAATAATTAAACGTGACTGAGACATAAATAATTTAACGTGATTTTATGAGCTCCCTAATCTTATCCAATAATCCGCGGCCGGAAAGCTCCATCTTGATTTCTTTAATTTCTAAATTTCCCTGCCCAGTTTCTGTTCGGAGGCCGGGGATAGAAATCATGAAACTATACTTACCATTTTCCCGATAGGAATCTTTCAAATCAAAGTCCAGAGTCGCGGCTTGCCAGTCTTTCTCAGCTAAAGGCGCTTGATAATCAGCCACAATATATTTGATTTGAGACGAAACAACAAACTGACTATCGACTTTGGGCAGAGTCGGGTTAAATAAACTCTCCGGTGACCAAGCAAAAACGCCATTATTTTCAAGGATGATATCATCTTTTTTAAATTTAACGGCTTTAAGTGGATTCGCCGTGTCGGCTACAAATTTAAATTGACTATATGGTTCATCTAATTTGAAATCTTGTCCCGCAAAATTAATAGTTTGTAAACTGGCTGGCGTAAAGGCCTTGGTTAATAAATAAGAGGCGTCAGTATATAAGGTTAAATTGCCCGGCGTCGAGACCGGCCAAATTTTATTAATAAAAGATAATTTATTAACCGAACTCTCGATTCTAGAAATGACGACGTCGTCACTAATTTTTACTTCAACTTTATAAACTCCGGGTTTAAGATTATTTTCGCCTAGAGATATGTTTTTTTGCTCCGTAATACCGCTGGTCGGATTCAAATTATTATCCCCTAAAAATTTACTATCCACTAACTTATTATCCTGATAAAGATTAACGGCAATCGGGTCCTGTTCTTTATCTCGGTTCATATCGACAAAAGAAAAACTCAAATCAAGTGTTGCGACTGGCACATAAACATAAAATTGATGTCCGCCGCGAAGCGGCTTGTCTAAAATCAGGGCGGTATCGCGCGCGACCGGTGCCGGATAATCAAAATTTAGAGGATAATTATAAACAGCCACACAAGTTGCCGATCCGTTCGGACAATCTTTTAATTTATTATCTTTAAACGCGCTTAAAAAATCCGACAAAGTATCGTAATTTTTCGTGACTTGTAAAAAAACTGTTTGGCCGTTCCTAATTTTCGTCCAACGCGCCCCTAAATAATCTAAAATTTTATTAGACACGGGACTCAAATCATAATTTCGCGCAATCTTATCCTTCAAGACGCCGGCCTCAATCACCGGCGTGGCGGTCGATAAATTATCACGATAAGTAATCGTCATCTTAACGTGATCAAAAGTGCGCGGCGTAAATAAGGAAAAATAAACCGGATCGCCAGAGAGTTTTGGGTATGTTCCGTTTAAGTCAACGCGCTCCGCCGGCGTAAAACCAAGAATAAAACCCTTGCCTGATCGTGTGACGTTCGGCCAGACGCGTTCATAAGTAATCTGACCAAAAGGCACAATCTTTAAATACAAAAATACTAAAATAAAGACTAATAAAATCAGTCCTAAAAATAAGCGGAATTTAAACAAAAATGGCCGTTTTGTCAAAAACGTCTTAAACATAGTGATACCTCTATTTTACGTCATTTTAGGCAATAAAAAAAGCCCCTTTTAAGGAGGGGCTTACTGAATAAACAAAGGTTCAATACCAAACTACTTCGCGTATCCCATTATAGTCTCCGAAGGGCCGGCGTTCAGCTATAGTGCAAATATCTAAAGTACCACCTTCTGGATCCCAACCGACTTTGAAAGTATATACTCCCTCGCGCGGAACAACGAAATAAGAACCGATGCAGACCGTGCCGCGCAGGGCGCCGAGACAACGGCCGCCGCTCTGATAGTAATAAAAAAGGAAATGCAGAAGATGTTCGTATAAACTCTCACCGTGGATCTTCTTGATTTTGGTCTTGATGAAGCTATCAAAGTCAGCGTCCGATTTATCCGGATATTTCTGTTTCTTTACCCAGATAGCGCTAGAAGAATTACGGCCGCCTATCTCTACGTTTAGTGGACTCTGATCAATAATTCTCACCCGAACTTTTTTCGCCAAGACACCAAGAAGCGTGTCTAGGGGAATTTTATACTGGTCCATAACCAATAATTGGTTAAAGCCCTGGCGATGCGGTGGAATTTCTAAACTGTGGAGTGCAATCCTGAAACCAAACACCTCTTTATAGAATTTTGACCATCCGGCCAGGATCTTATGCTGCTCGCGGGGAGAATTAAAATCCCGGTTAAGCTGTCTCTTAAAGAATTTGTAAACTATTGAAGGATCCTCGATTAAATCTTGTGTTGCCTCCTCTTGAGGGTCGGCCTTGTTAAGGGCCTGACAACAAATTTTTACGACTTCCAGCACTTGACCGGACATGTCTTCTTTTGAGCTCATAGTCTCTTGTTTTTAAGGTACATAATTTATGTTAATTGCTCGCGAAATCACTACAAAATCGCGTTAACTCAAATTATCATATTGTTAAAAATTAGGCAAGATATAAAAAAGAGGCTCTTAGCCAGAGCCTCTTTTTTATCTAAATTTAGCTAAATTGTTTACTTACTATAATCAAAACGCTTCTTCTTACCTTTATAGCCCGTACCGGCCGGTATTAAACAGCCGATAATGACATTCTCTTTCAAGCCTTCAAGATAATCGATCTTGCCGTTTACGGCCGCATCGATTAAAACACGAGAGGTTTCTTGGAAAGAAGCCGCGGACAAGAAGCTGTCGGTCGATAAGGACGCTTTAGTAATACCCATGAGGAGTCGATCCGCCTTAGCGATTTTCTTTAAATTCTTATTCGCCTGATCCAAAACTTCTTCTTCGACCACTTCGCCGGGGAGAAGCGCCGCATCGCCCGCTTCCTTAATTAAATAACGAGAGAACATCTGATGAGCGATAATTTCGACGTGCTTATCATTTAAGGGTTGACCCTGGGAAGAATACACATACTGAATTTCCTTAATAATATACTTCTGAGTTTCGAGACGGCCCTTAAGTTTATACAGTTCGCGTAAATCAAGACTGCCCTCGGTTAGTTGTGTCCCCTTCTCAATCGGATCACCATCTTTAACCATCAGCATCGTGCCTTTCAAAATCGAAAACTCCTTAACCTTCTCGACTTCTTTGGCGACCGAAATAAACTTGTCGGTTACGGCAATCGTACCACCGGCTTTCGCCGTCACAATTTCGCCACCGACTTTAAATAATTCCGCGTTCTTCGTTACTTCGTCGCCGTCTTTAACCATGACTTTGACTTCTAATTTCTTAGAGTCCTTAGTCGTTAGTCCGCCGGCCAGTTTCATTTCGTTAATCTTTTCCGAAAAATAATATTTATCATGATCCTTACCTTTATAGAAAATACTTAAAATCTTGGCTTGCGGATTATTAACGAGGATGTCTTTGCCATTTGTGTCTTTAATTGTTTTCTGAGCGAATTCAATCTTGGCGCGACCATGAACATCGGACATCAAGGCTTTTTTCTTCGGGCTTCGCGCTTCGAAAATTTCTTCAACGCGCGGCAAACCCTGGGTGATATCATCTTGACCAGCCACACCGCCCGTATGGAAAGTTCTCATAGTCAGCTGCGTGCCCGGTTCCCCAATGGACTGCGCGGCAATAATCCCGACGGTCGAGCCCATCTTGACCGGCTTATTATAAGCCAAGTCCCAACCATAGCATTTAGCGCAAACGCCCTTATGTAAATGGCAATTTAAGACCGAGCGAATATAAACCTCAACAATATCTTTAGTCTTCAGCAATTTAATTTTTTCTTCATTCAAAATTTCTCCGGCCGGAACAACGACTTTGCCTTTCTTATCAACGATATCTTTGGCTGCATAGCGCCCGCCGATTTTTTTGAAGAAATCTTCACCGTTCTTTTCGGTCTCTTCCCGGTTCATGAGCAAACCTTCGTCATCACCGCAATCTTCTTCGGAAACGATGACGTCCTGAGAGACGTCGACTAAACGACGGGTCAAATAACCGGCGTTAGCCGTACGAAGAGCGGTATCAGACAAACCTTTACGCACACCGTGTGTGGAAATAAAGTATTCGAGTACGCCGAAACCTTCCTTGAAGTTTCCTTTAACCGGGAGTTCGATAATGGCGCCAGACGGCGAGGTTACCAAACCCTTCATCCCTAAAATCTGCACCGGTTGCGCCCAAGAACCGCGCGCCCCGGAATCAATCATAGAGAAAACCGGTAAAATATTGACTAAGCCTTTTTTACAGATATCAGCGATCTTATCCTTCGTATTTGTCCATTCTTCAATAACTTTAGAATAGCGTTCGCTTTCGGTGAGTAGGCCTTCTTCATATTGTTCCTGAATAAGCTCGACTTTCTTATTTGCCTCATCGATTAAACGGTCCTTGTCCGGCAAACTCGGCAAGTCGCCGAAGCCCCAAGACAAGCCTGATTTAGTGATGAAGGCGAAACTGCGATTCTTTAAGCCGTCAATAAATTTTACGGTTTCATCTTCGCCGTAAATACGTAAACATTCACGAATTAAATCTTTTAATTTCCCTTTGCCAACAACATCATTAATATAACGTAATTTTTCCGGCAGCAAGGACTTGAAAATTATACGGCCAATCGTCGTCTTAAGCATCTCACCATTATATTTAACACGAATTGCTTCGTGTAAATCAATGAAGCCGCTATCATAAGCCAAATTGGCTTCATCTTCATTATAGAAGAAACGCATTTTTTCGATTGGCTGATCATTATATTCTTTATTAACTAAAGTGATGTAATAAGTTCCCCAAACGATATCCTGCGCCGGCGCCACGATTGGATCGCCGGTCGCCGGTTTAAGTAAGTTATGAGTAGAGAGCATAATATCTCTCGCTTCGGCGCGCGCTTCTTTCGTGAGCGGTACATGAACCGCCATCTGGTCGCCGTCGAAGTCAGCATTAAAAGCCGTACAGACCAAGGGATGAATCTGAATCGCCTTACCTTCGATTAAAATCGGCTTAAAGGCCTGGATACCTAAACGATGCAGGGTCGGAGCACGATTTAAGAGAACGTAAGCGCCACGCACAATTTCTTCTAAAATATCCCAAACCTCATCATGACCGGCCTCGATATAACGAGACGCGGAGCGGACATTATGAACAATTTCTCTTTTAATGAGTTGGGAAATAATAAACGGTTTAAATAATTCTAGGGCCATGATCTTCGGCAAACCGCATTGATCCAAATTTAATTTCGGATTGACAACGATAACCGAACGACCGGAATAATCGACACGCTTGCCGAGTAAGTTCTGACGGAAACGGCCCTGTTTCCCTTTTAAGGTGTCCGCCAAAGATTTGAGTTGTCTTTTCTGACCGGTCGAAGCCGTCACAGTCTTTGTATGGCGGGCCGAGTTATCAATTAAAGCATCAACCGCTTCTTGAAGCATTCTTTTTTCGTTGCGGCAAATAACTTCCGGCGCATTTAAGTCCATGAGCTGTTTCAAGCGATTATTGCGGTTAATAACACGACGATATAAATCATTTAAATCGGACGCCGCAAAACGACCGCCGTCGAGGGCGACCATCGGACGTAAATCAGGCGGGACAACCGGCAAAACGGTTAAAATCATCCATTCCGGACGCAAACTATTATTACGAAAACTCTTCAAGAGTTTCAAACGTTTTACTAATTTTTCTTTTTTCGAGTCAATGGCATCGGTTAACTTCTCTTCTAAATGTTTAATGCTTTTTTCTAAATCAATTTTGGTTAATAATTTTCGAATCGCTTCCGCGCCGATACCCGCTTCGAAAATATGCCCGAATTTAATACTCAAACCCTGATATTGCTGTTCGGATAAAATCAGAAGTGGCTTAAGTTCTTTTAACTCTTTTAAAACAGTACTAAATTCTTCGTCGAGACGAGCCATCTTTTCTGCCTTGAGTTTCAAGGCTTCTTTAATTTCACCACTATCTTCCGCTCCCTTGTTTTCTTCCTTAAGCTTCTTGATCTGCATGTTATGATCATTCTCAATCGTTTTGACCTTGGACTTATATTCTTGCTTAACCTGATCAATTGTTGCCTCTTTCATGGTTTCGTCAACATCGGTCACGATGAAGCTGGCGTAATAAATAACTTTTTCTAAAGACTGAATGCCTAAATTCAAAAGTAAACCAATCTTTGAAGACAAGCCGCGTAAAAACCAGATGTGAGTCGCCGGGACCTGGAGAGTAATATGCCCCAAACGTTCGCGACGAACGACGCTGCGGGTCACTTCAACGCCGCACTTGTCGCAGACAATTCCTTTATAACGGATTTTCTTATATTTACCGCAGGCGCACTCCCAGTCTTTGGTCGGACCGAAAATTCGTTCGCAAAACAGACCGTCTTTTTCCGGTTTTTGCGTGCGATAATTAATGGTTTCTGGTCGCGTTACTTCGCCGTGCGACCAGCCGAGAATTTCATCGGGGCTGGCGAGCTTAAGACGAATCGCGTTGAAATCACTGGTTTTTATCGGATTTAACATATATCTCTAAATTAATTGCCAATTATTTAATTATTATTCGTCCTTGCCGCCTTCCATTAAATCAACAATAATCTCCGGCTTATCATAGATGAATTTATCGTTTTTCTTAATCTCTTCATCTAATTCCGTTTCGACTTCGGACGCCGGTTGGCTGCCACCCTCACCTAAGAGCTCAACGTTGAGACCCAAGCCTTTTAACTCGCGAATCAAAACATTGAAGGATTCCGGAACATTCAATTTTTCAATTTCCTCGCCCTTAATGATGGATTCGTAAGCCTTACTGCGTCCCGGAACGTCATCGGATTTGATGGTTAACATTTCCTGTAGAGTATGCGATGCGCCATAACCTTCAAGCGCCCAGACTTCCATTTCTCCGAATCTCTGACCGCCGAATTGCGCTTTACCGCCTAAAGGCTGTTGCGTAATCAAGGAGTAAGGGCCGATGGAACGCTGGTGGATTTTATCTTCCACCATATGGTTAAGCTTCAAAACATATTTATAGCCGACCGTAATCGTATGATCATAAGCCGATCCGGTTTTACCGTCGAAGAGAGTGACCTTACCATCTTCCGGCAGTCCAGCCTTACGTAATTCTTCCTTAATCTGTTCTTCATTAATACCGTTTAAAGCCGGGGAGACAACTTTATAACCTAATTTTTTCGCGGCGAAACCTAAATGCGTTTCCAGTAATTGTCCGAGGTTCATACGAGAGATAATACCTAAGGGGGATAAAATAACATCAATCGGTGTGCCGTCCGCCATAAAAGGCATATCTTCGGCCGGAACAACCTGAGAAATAACCCCCTTATTACCGTGACGACCGGACATCTTATCACCGACTTGAATCTTACGTAAATTAGCGACGGAGACCTGAATGGATTTCAAAACGCCAGCCGATAATTTATCGCCATCTTCTCGTGAGAAAATTTTAATATCGACGACCTTCCCGTGTTCCCCATGTTCCAAATATAAGGAAGAGTCGCGAACGTCTTTCGCTTTCTCGCCGAAAATTGCGCGCAGTAATTTTTCTTCAGCCGACAAGGTTGTTTCCCCTTTCGGCGTAATCTTACCGACTAAAATATCGCCCGACGAAACTTCGGCGCCAATACGGATAATACCGTCTTCATCCAAATTCTTTAATTTTTCCTCGCTGATATTTGGGATGTCGTTAGTAATAACTTCCGGACCGAGTTTGGTGTCGCGAACATCAATCGTATAATTTTCAATATGAATGGAAGAGTAAATATCTTCACGAACTAAGCGTTCGGAAATAATAACCGCGTCTTCGTAGTTAAACCCTTCCCAAGTCATGAAAGCGACGAGGACGTTACGGCCTAAAGATAACTCACCGTTATCAATCGCCGGACCGTCGGACAAAATCTGTCCCTTCTTCACTTTCTCGCCAACTTCAACCGTCGGATGCTGATTAATACAAGTCGAGGAGTTGGAACGTAAAAATTTATTTAAATGATAAGTAGTGATTTGACCCTTCTTATCTTGCATTTCAATTAAAGCCGCTTCCGCCCGAGTAATCACGCCGTCTTCGCGGGCAATTACGACATGACCGCTGTCACGCGCTGCACGTTCTTCAATACCGGTACCCACAATCGGCGATTCGCTCTTAATCAAAGGCACAGCCTGACGTTGCATGTTCGTACCCATAAGAGATCTCTGTCCGTCGTTATGTTCCATGAACGGAATAAGCGAAGTGGCGATGGAAATAATCTGATTGGCGGCTAAACCGACGAAGTCGATCTTGCCAACCTCTTCTACCCCCGGTTCGCCATGTTTTCTAACTTCAAATTTATGGACAATAAAATAACCGTCCGCGTCCATCGGGATGGTCGCGTCCACGGTAATATATTTTTCTTCCTCAAAAGCGTCTAAATAAACCACCTCGTCCGTCACTTTACTACCGCGCTTGTCGCGCAGCACTTTGCGATAAGGCGTCTCTAAGAAACCATAAGTGTTAAGACGCGCATAACTTGCTAAGTGACCAACTAAGCCGATATTCGGACCTTCCGGCGTCGCAATCGGACAGATGCGACCATAGTGCGTCGCGTGCACATCGCGGACATCGAATCCCGCGCGTTCGCGCGTTAAACCGCCCGGGCCCATCGCTGATAAACGACGTTTATGCTCAAGTTCGGCGAGCGGATTAGTTTGATCCATAAATTGCGAAAGCTGCGAAGACATGAAAAATTCGCGAACCACACCAATGACCGGTCGGGCGTTAACTAATTTGCTCGGGGTAAGCGAAGCAATATCGGAAGTCGACATGCGATCCTTAATAATACGTTCCATGCGCGCTAAACCGACGCGAAAACGGTTCTGAATCAAACCGCCAATCGCGCGGACGCGACGATTTCCTAAATGATCAATATCATCCTCCGGCTCCTTGGTAATATTTAAACGGATAACTTCTTTAACGATTAAAACCAAATCTTCCTTACGCAAAATACGGTATTCTTTTTTATTCGCCGGTAAATCAAGCGAGAAACGACGATTTAATTTATAACGGCCGACGCGACCGAAGTCATAACGATCGAAACGGAAGAACATGGAATGAATGAGCTGACGAGCATTATCAACCGAAGCCAAATCACCCGGCCGAATGCGACGATAAACTTCCTGCAAACCTTCCGCTTCATTTTTAGCGGCGTCTTTTTCAATCGTCGCTTCAATAAAAGTTTTCTCTTCCTTATTCTTAACTAAATCAACATCGGCAAATAGTTTAATTAGTTCTTCGTCGGTGACATAACCAAAAGCGCGCAGGAGCGAAGTCACCGCGACTTTTCTCTTACGATCAATGCGGACCCAAATAACTTTATTTGAGTCGGTCTCAATTTCGAGCCAAGCCCCGCGATTCGGAATAATTTTCGCGCCGTAGCATTTTTTACCTTTAATAAATTCCGCGGTAAACATTACCCCGGCGGAACGAATTAACTGCGAGACCACGACTCTTTCAATCCCGTTAATAACAAAGGTTCCTTTTTCCGTCATCAAAGGAAAATCACCCAGGAAGACTTCTTGGTTAATGGCATGGTTTGTTTTTTTATTGACGAGACGAGTCTTAACTCGTAAAGGCGCTTCGTAGGTGATATTCTTCTCCCGGCTTTCAACCTCGGAGAATTTCGGTTCGTCTAAATAATAGTCTTCAAAATAAAGTTCCAAGTCGCGGCCGATGAAATCAGCCACCGGATTGATTTCGTCAAAGAGTTCGGTTAAACCTTCTTTGATGAACCAACTATAAGAATCTTTTTGGATTTCAATTAAATCCGGCATGGGAATTACTTCGCGAAACTCAGAAAATGATTTTCTTTTAGACATATATATTAATGTTTTATAACAAAAAAATCCCAATCCCAATTGGTTTGAGTTTAAAAAATATTAAATTAATTCGTTTCTTTATAAATCACTTTTTTGTTTAAAAAAGTGTTAGTTATCTCTAGTTTATACCCCAAAAGTTAAATTGTCAAGACTAACTAATATTAGCTCAAATTTTTAATTTCATTTTTTACCACTTCCCTCTCATCCCAAGGGATCTTTTGACCGTTGGCTAAGCAAATATATTGTTCCGCGCCCTTACCGGTAAACAAAACCAGGTCGCCAGTCTCGGCTAAAGACAAGGCTTTCTTAATCGCTTCGCGGCGATCCATAATTTTAAACAAATCTTTTCCTGTTTCTTTGCCGGCCATTTCCGCGCCCGAAGCGACTTGATTGATAATCGAAGCCGGATCTTCGTCATAAGGATCTTCGTTCGTGACGATAGCGATATCGGCGTTCTCAGCCGCGAGGCGACCTAAAACTGGACGACGTGCCTTATCTCGTCCGCCGCCCGTCGAACCTAAAACATGAATCAAACGCTTATGCGGAATAAGACTCAAGGTCGCATAAAGTTTTTCCAAGGCCTTTGGCTCGAAAGAATAATCGACCACGGCAATAAAATCTTGCCCCACCTCAATCATTTCTAATTTACCGGCTAAGTGTTTAACACTTTCTAAGCCTTTTTTTATTTTTTCAGGCGCTATTTCCTGGTTTAAACCAAGACAATAGGCCGCTAAGGCGTTTGCGGCATTAAACTCGCCTAGTAGTTTTAAATTTATTTCTAAACCATTAGCCTTAAAGCTGGTACCAGTCGCGTCTGCTTTTAGCTCACTTCCCTTAACTAAGCTAAAATCTTTAACCGTCGCCTCGCTTTTTAAAGTTTTTAAAAAGTTTTCTGCCTTCGCCGCAGGATTAAAGCTATAAACCATCTTAATCTCGCTCCAAAAGTCCAAAAAGTAATCAGCATTCTCATCATCACCGTTGACGATAATCGTTTTGGCGACGCGAGCGAGCTCTAATTTCTTTAATTCACTTTTTGGTCGACAAACAACTTTCTGCTCATTAATATACTTTGTCGCTGTGTTTTTCAAATGCTCAAATAATTTTCCTTTAGCGGATCGATAATTTTCAAAATTGCCATGAGCTTCAATATGCTCCGGATACAAACCCGTAAAAACCAAAAGATCATAACTGATAAAACGATGGCGGAATTGTTTAATCCCTTCGGAAGTCGTTTCGACAATGGCGTAGCGGCAACCATTACGAAGCATTTGCCGCAAAGTTTTTTGAATAAAAAAACGTCCCGGCATGGTCATTTTTTTATTATTCAACCATTCCTTTTGGCCATCGGAGAAAACGGCTGTCGAAGTAAAGCCGGTCGGGTAACCCGCTGCTTGGAGCATCTTAGCAATAAGATAGACGGTTGAGGTTTTGCCCGTTGTGCCGGTTACACCAACGACAATCATTTTTTGGCTAGGAAAACGATAAATAAGAGCCGCCAACCAGTTCATTAAAAAATGATATGGCGGTTGCAAGGCCTTAAATATTTGAGGCGGAATTACTTTTTTCAAACGGTTCAACATATCAATTATTATAACAGAGATTCAAAAAATAAAAAAAGAGGCCCTTAAAGGAAGGGCCTCATGAGGAAGTTTGTTTGGCTAAGAAATTAATGGCGGTATAACATTACCCGTGGCAGTGTCCCGCGGAAATTACCATCATAGTCGTAACGTTTCATATAAACGACGAATTGTTTCCCTCGCCAATTTTTCGTATCCAGGGTTTCTTTTTGCTCAAAAGATTTATCGTATACTATTCTTCCCGAGAAAAGATCAAAAATCTTGACTTCGGTTTTTCCCTCTCCTGGAATATTGAAGTGAATCACATTCGAGAAAGGATTAGGATAGATATACGGCTCATCGTTAGATGGCCAGGCGGTATCCGGCGCGGCCTGTTTAACGAAAACCACGGAATCAATTTTTAGAGAATCAACTTTAGACTGCGCCAGAGTTTGAGCGCCAAAACTAAAGATAGCTAAAATAAAAAGAACAAAAACGAGCTTTTTCATGATTAAGGATGTTTGGTTAATACTTGGTTATCCTAATTAAAGTTTAACCTTTGCCATTAATATGTCAATAATGCCAAAATGAGGCGTCAGTTTATTTTGAAAAATACATTTCATCGTCATCAACAAAAACGGTTCGGTCTTTTTTAGCTTTTGGTTTAGCTGTCTCCTCCGGTTCTTCGGGTGCCTCAATTTCTGACGGCAAATCGCGAACCATTTCTCCGCTCATAGCATCGTCTTCATTATCTTCAGATATTTTTTCATCCTCCGCCCTCGAATTTTCTTTATCACCATTAAAAACCAAAGTGTCATCATTACCCTCCTCCTCTTCATCCGCTTCTTCCTCGCCTAAATAAGCCTCGGGCGCGGCTGCTTCGGCTCGCTTATGAACCGGCATGGCACTCACGCCACCCATCGCTTCATACTGATCGCGGCTAAGAAGAACTTCACGCGGTTTCGCACCATTAGGTGGACCAATAATTCCATTCTCTTCCAACATGTCTAAAATCTTCGCCGCGCGACCGTAACCAATCGATAAACGACGTTGTAATAAAGAAGTCGAAGCGCGACCGGCTTTAATAATAATATCTTTAGCCGCTTCAAATAATTCATCTTCGTCACCATGTGTACCGTCGAGGCCAACCCCAGCGTTACCGCCCACTTTCTGCCGATCCGTTACTCCTTCTAAATATTCAGCCACGCCGCTCTTATCCTTAATATAATTAACCACGTCATTAATTTCCGCGTCGCTCAAATAGGCGCCTTGGATTCTTTTCGGTTTCGAAAATTCAGCCGCCATAAATAACATGTCGCCCTGTCCTAATAATTTTTCCGCGCCGGAAGAATCTAAAATAGTTTTCGAGTCGACTAAAGAAGCGGTTGCAAAAGCGATGCGCGTCGGGACATTGGCCTTGATTAAACCGGTAATAACATCAACGCTCGGCCGCTGGGTCGCTAAAATCAAATGAATACCAATCGCCCGCGACATCTGGGCTAAACGAATAATAGCCGCTTCCATTTCTTTACCGCTCGTCATCATAAAATCGGCGAGTTCATCAATGATAAAAACGATGTACGGCAATTTTTCTTTACTAACCGCATTATACGATTGGATATTGCGTTTTCCGGATTTATTTAAAACATCATAGCGGCGCTCCATTTCATTCAAGCACCACTTCAAAGCATTAATCGTCTTATTGACGTCCGTAATCACCGGCGTGAGCAAATGCGGAATGCCATTATAGGTCGGGAGTTCAACGCGTTTCGGATCAACCATAATGAAGCGTAAATTTTCCGGATTATTTTGATAAAGCAAACTGACGATAATTGCGTTTAGACAAACCGACTTCCCGGAATTGGTTGCGCCGGCGACAAGTAAATGTGGCATGCGCGTTAAATCATAAAGCCAAGCCGTACCAGCCACATCCTTACCAAGCGCCACATATAAATTATTTTTTCGAGCCTTAAAAGCCGGGTCTTCCAAAATTTCACGTAGCCCCACAATCGCTTTCGCTTTATTCGGCACTTCCACGCCAACCAAAGACTTACCCGGAATTGGCGCTTCAATTCTAATCGGATGAGCCGCCAAAGCTAAAGATAAATCATTATTTAAAGTCGTAATCCGCGACAGCTTAACTCCTTCGGCTGGACGGAAAGTATACTGCGTGACCGTCGGCCCGACTTTGGTATCACCCATCTCGACATCAATCCCGAATTTTTCCAAAGTTTTTTTAATTTTCAAAGCGTTCGCTTCAGTGTCGCCGCCAATGGCCTGCGTGAATTTATTGTTCAATAATTCTAAAGGCAAATCAATTTTAATTAAACGCTTGGGCCAAACGATTTTTTCCTGAATAAGCGGTTGATTTTTTTTAACCGCAGCGACCACTGGCTTGCCTGGCGCTTCCTCCTCGCTTTCTTCTTCCTCCGCCATCCCCTCTTCGCCGGGTTTTACTTCTTTCTTTTGCCAAATACCAGCTATCGGCGATGGTTCATCATAACTTCTAACTTCCCCGTCTTCGGGCACTGACGTAAACAAATTCTTAAAAAATAAACCGAAGGGCTTAAATAATTTGGCTAAAATACTTTCCTGTCCGATGATCCGAGCTAAAGAAGTATTGAAGACTAAAACCAAAGAAATTAAAAGCAGGGCAATTAGGACGAGAACACTACCCCAGAAACCAAAAAGATAGGAAAAAAATTGGCTTAAATATAAACCAATATAACCCCCGCCTTGACCGGCCTGAGCAAGTTCGACCCAACGTGTCTGATTAACAAAAAAATGGAATAAAGTCTGATAAGAAATAAAAAGGAGAAATAAACCAAAATAATCCGAAAATTTCAGAGGCTTCTTTTGACGGCGAATTAAAATCAAGGCCCAATATAAGAAAATTAAAGGGACGAGCCATTTACCGAAGCCGAAAATAAGGGCCAACCACTTAGATAAAAATTGACCGAAATGACCGGACAAATTAAAAAGCCCAAGTAAACTCACCAAGCCAAAAACCAATAGAACAACGATCATAATACTTCGCTTGGCATGCTCACTTAGGTCTAGGCCAGGCAAATTAATATAGTCGAGCGGATTATTATTTTTCTTTTTAGTCATATAAATACATTATAACACAGCTTAAGAACCTAGTTAATTTCGATATCAATAAAAATAGCTTGCGGCACGGCCGTTCGAATCTTCTTTTCAATATCATCAATCTTCTTGCCGACCAAACGAGGTACCCGATCTAAATAATCAACTGAGTACTTCATGAAATTTTCATAACTAGTTTTTGCCTCCTCATACTCATTCTCAAAAAAATGATGCTGGGACAGCTCTTTCATGAGCGCTGAGGCATTAAATTCCACATCACATTTAATTAAATATTTATCAACGTCTAGAATCGCGGATTTGAAATCTAAAACTTTCTCAATGGTCGGTTCACTATTCAAAATATCTTTAACAATTTCTTCAATTTCCACCGGAACAGACTTGGTAATTAAATAATCGCGGTTCTTAGCAATTAAGATAATGGCCATAATGCCCAACAGTAAACCAATCAAAATTGACCCGGCCGCGTCGAAATAATACTGACCAGTTATATAAGTTAAGATAATACTGATGAGCGCGATGGCGATGCCGATAACCGCCAAACCGTCTTCATACAAAACAGCCAGTGTTGCCGGGTCAGCCTCGGCCAAGGCGGCTTTTAATTTTATTTTTGATTTTTTAGAAAAATGCCCTTTTAATTCTCGAACGGCAATAAAAAAAGTGCTTGATTCAATCAAAAAAGAAACCACTAAAATAATAATTGCCCAATAATTAAAATGGATGGCGGGTCGCTCCAGAAGCGACAAAATACCGTGGTAAACAGTCACGCCGCAGCCAATAAAAAAGATGCCGCAAGCGGAAATAAGCGCCCAGATGAAACGTTCTTTGCCATAACCATAATTAAATTCTTTGTCCGGTTTCTTTACGGATTTATTAACGCCAACGACAAGGAGAAACTGATTAGCGGTGTCGGCAAAGCTATGAATGGCTTCGGAAAATAGCGCCCCCGAGCCCGTGATAAAGAAACCAATGAATTTAGCGACGCAGACCACCGCGTTACCGATAAAAGCAGCGATGACTGGTAGAAGTCCTGAGGCTTTAGGCATATTATTTAATATTTAAATTATTTTCTGACCACGTTTCGATTTTATGAATTATTTCTTCGTTCGGAAATTGGGCCACTTCTAAGACCAAATAATCAAGTTTACTTTTCTTAATGATTTCTAAGTACTGCGCTTGCTGTTCTAAATACCATTCCGGACTTTTCGCAATTCGACCGTAAGCGGGATATAAATTGAGACGATCTTGCAACCGTTTGGCAATTAAATCGCGACTGACCGGAAAAGTTAACAAAATAATCTTAAAATTCAATTTTTTTAAACGTTTCTCAATTTTCTTAAAATGATTTAAAGGTGAGTCGTAAAGATCGCCGTAAACCGCGGCCGACACTTGAAATTTTTCTAAAATTATATTCTTATCTTTAAGTGTTTTGAATATTTTTAAATAATTCTTCAATATTTTTCCGGCCGGGGCTGTGCCAAAGAATCCCAGATCGCAATTAAACCAATAGCAACCATTAAGAACATCCGAACTCGTTGCTCCCGCCGGCTCGAGACGTTTATAAATCTGGGCCATTACCCAGCTCTTGCCGGAAAGTTCTGCCCCTTCAAATATTAAATGCTGCGCCATATTAAAAATTTAAATTCTTTTTAACTGTTTCCAGTAGCGCTACCCCGCGTTCCGGGCGAGCATCGTGTCTCATAAACCAATAAATCGCCGTGCGTATAGCTGTCCAATTATAATATAAATCGATGCGAGAACGCAGCTCTGGCGTAAGTTCTAATCCTGCCGCCCCCAAGTAACTATCCAGAAACAAGGCTTTTAATTTACGAGCATAAGCGCTATCACCAACTTTAGTCATTGCTTTATATTCTAATTGCTGTAGAAAAGCGCCGAGATCACGCGCAAAGTCACTCAGGCATAAATCCGTAAAGTCAATTAAGCCGACACGACCCTCACTTGTTTTAATAATATTTTCCGGGTGCGCATCGCCATGAATCAGATACAAACGCGACGTGCTGGCAAAAAACTTTTCTTCAGTTTTAATAAAATACTGATAAATTTTTTCCAGATCGGCATCATATTTTCCGGCGTAACGCTCTTTCATCTCCTTAAAAATCAAAGGCGTCCCCGGCACTACGGTTTTAATACGAGAATTAATCGGATTAAAATTAGCTTCCGTCGTTGCCGGCAAATTATGGAGCCGCGCATAAAGCTCAGCGGCCGCCACCACAATTTTTTCGACCGTTTCAAACTCTTTATTCTTAATGTAATATAATAAATTTTCGCCTTTTAAGCCACGATAGAAAGTGCCGTTAAAATATTCCGAGTAAAATAAAGGATCGGGCAAATCAATCGTCTCTGTTTCAAAATTTTGCGCCCATAAATACTTCAGGGCCAAATAAACATTCTCCCGCGGCTCCTCACTATGCGCCGAACAAACAATCGGAATTTTTACTTCGCTCCCATCGGGTTTGACAAAATAAGTGCGGTAGCCGATGACGACGTGATAAGTCGTCTCCCAAACTAATTTTTTATACGGTTCAATTTCGACGCGCGCGATAGTTTTAAACGCCGAATAATGCGGTAGGACTTTCCGCTTGAATAGACTTAAGACATATTGTTCGTCAAACAATTTTTCGATTCTATTCATATTGTTTCGGCCAATGTTTTTTCCAGTGCTCCTCCCAAATAAAAGTTTTTATTTTAAGATAATATTTTTCCGCTTCGAGTTTGGTGCGACGGGTTTTCGGATCATGCAAAGAGCGCACGGAACGAATTAAATCTTCCAAACCGCGCTCAATATCATCCGGGCTCCAGGCATAAGGACCAAACACCGGCTTAAAATCCCGGGCGCTCGCCCACCAAAAAGTGCAACTCGCGAGTCCACGCGCTAAATGCCAGCGATACCAATAATAATTTTTATCTTTTTTAAACTTATTTTCTAAGCCCAAAGATAAATAGGCTAATTTCCAAAGATAAACTTGAATTTTATTACTCTTATTCTGCCAGAGCTGATACGGCTGCCCGGAACTTACTTCCGCCGC
The DNA here is from genome assembly GCA_903874345.1 of uncultured bacterium. Taxonomy (GTDB): domain Bacteria; phylum Patescibacteriota; class Patescibacteriia; order Patescibacteriales; family UBA12465; genus UBA12465. Next base: position 10,142 of record CAIQRY010000068.1, on the reverse strand, counting down.
GCTTGATTCCCAAGTGGCGGGCCAGATTTTTATTTTTAAGGCCTTAGTTTTTTCTAATTGTTTAATCCGCTCAGAAAAAGTGGCCGTCTGCAAGCTTTTTTGTTTCACGATCTTTTCCATTTCACCGGTCGGATCTTCATGACGCAAACCATAAAGCTCCGCATCCGTCGCCGTAATAAATAATGGCTCCCCGCTACCAGCGACACCGATTTTTTTAACCCGAAATTTCCCGACCGCTAAATTTTTCAAAATCGGCCATAACTTATCAGGCGGATAAGCACTCGACATTTCTCGACTGCGAAAAATAATTTTTAAATTACTAGCCGCATCAAGATACAAACGATTAAAATCGGGTCTTATTTTCTTACCACCGCTATAAGCTACCTCATCAAGAATCAGCCAATCATAACCCAAACGTTTAATAATCTTGGCCACGGCCGGACTATAAGCCATTTCCGGCAAAAAGAAACCAGCCGGTTTGAAATTCTTACCAAAATATTTTTTGAGCGCCTTTTCATTGGCCTTAATTTGGCGAACCACTTCCGTCTCAGGTAAAAGCGGTAAAAAACCATGATAATAAGCGGAGCCAGTAAGTTCGACTCGGTCCTTCTTAACTAAAAATTTCAAGCGTTCAATAAACGCCATTTCTTTTTCTTCCGCCAAACGATCAAGAAGACAGCCGGAAATATTAAAAGTCATTTTTAATTCCGGATGCTCTTCCATGAGGCGAAGCAAGCGCCAATAACTTTTATCGAGCGCCTTGCGGATATTATAAAATTCCGCGTTCGCTGGCTGATAAAAATGTAAAAAATTAAACCACCACATATTTTATTTCTTTAAGGCTTTTTTATATAATTCCAGATATTTTTGCGCCGGAATTTCCCAGCTGGTTGATTTCTTCATGGCGCGTTTGACGAGCTCTCGCCAGGCCGCCTTATGCTTATAATTTTCTAAAGCGCGAATAATCGTCGTATAAAACATGGTTTCATCATCATCCTGAAAAGTAAAACCCGTTCCCTTTCCTTTGACTGGATCAAAGTCTTCAACCGTATCATACAAACCGCCAATCGCTCTGACCACCGGAATCGCGCCATAGCGCATAGCCATGAGCTGATTCAAGCCGCAGGGTTCGTGAACCGAGGGCAGTAAAAACAAATCGCTCCCGGCGTAAACCAAAGTTTCATATTTCTGATTCGCTTCATGCGATGGAATGACCGCAATTTTCGCGGGCTGCTTTCCAGCAATTTTAAGAAGCTCCTTTAAATAAGCTTTATCGCCCGACCCGATGATAATAAACTGAGCTTCTAATTTTAAAAGTTGCGGTAAAAGTTTAATAATGAGCTCGAAACCTTTTTGAAAAGTGACGCGCGACGTTGTACATAAAATCGGAACATCCTTATCAAGCGGCAAGAGAAATTTTTTTTGCAGAGCCAGTTTATTTTCAACTTTACCCGCTGGACTAGCCGGCGTATAATTTTTTGCTAAACCCGGATCACGGGCCGGATTATAGGCATTATAATCAATGCCGTTCACAATGCCGTATAAACGATCGGCGCGATTCTTTAAAATCCGATTTAAGTCCTGGCCAAATTTGCGCGTCATGATTTCTTCGCGGTATTGTTCGCTCACCGTATTAATAATATCGGCGGACAAAATTGCTCGTTTGGCAAAATTAATGTTTTCTAAACGCGGATCCGCTAAATGTGGGATGCGGCTGCGACCGTAATCACGATCAGAAGCCGGCACCTCCCACCAATTATGACCAAATTGGAAAATCAAATTATGAATTGTAAATATGGTCTTCGCTTTGGTTAAGGTTTTAGAATAGCGAAAATCCGTTTTTAAATAATAGGGAATGAGCCCCGTCTGCCAATCATGGCAGTGAATAATATCGGCCGAGAATTTTAAAAGCGATAAAAGCTTCAAAGCGGCCACATTAAAAACTAGAAAACGCGCATTTTCTCGAGCCGAACCATAAATGCGTTTATGCTTCGAAAAAAACGGTTTATACTCGATGAAATAAACTGGCAGATTATCCATGAGATAACCGCGCCAATAATTAACCTTAATTTTTTCCTGACTGTTCAATCGTAAATCAATGTTAGGAAAAATTAATTTTAATTTATTTTTTTTCTTGTCGATGAGGCGGCCATAAAGCGGCGTAATTATAATCACGTGATGGCCTAAGCGCGCTTCGGCTTTAGGTAAGCTGCGTGTCACATCAGCTAAACCGCCCGTTTTGGAAAACGGCGCCACCTCGGAAGCAATATGGACAATCTTTAATTTCTTAGGCATAAACGAGAATTTAAAGCACATAAAGCAACGGCTAAAGCATCGGCGGCGTCATCGGGCTTTGGTAATTCTTTTAAACTCAAAGTTAATTTGACCATTTTTTGCACTTGCATTTTCGAGGCCTGTCCATAAGCGGAGACACCTTGCTTCACTTGCGACGGTGTAAAATCAATAATCGGTAATTTATTTTGTTTTAAAGTTAAAAGAATTACGCCGCGCGCTTGACCGACAATTAAGGCGGTCCGCACATTCTTATTAAAAAACAGCTGTTCAATCGCGGCCAGCTGTGGTTGGTATTTCTTAATTATTTTATCGAGTTCCTGATGTAAAATTTCTAGACGCGTAATTAAATCAGCCTTGGCACTAGTCTTAATCGAGCCATAAGCTAAACAGCTTAGGCGACCGCCGTCTTCTTTAATCACGCCGTAACCCGTGTCAGCAATCCCCGGATCAATCCCTAAAATAATCTTAGCCATATAAAGGCGTTAGAGGTTAGCGATATTAGTATAATAGTCGTTCACATCTTCGTTGTCATCGAGTTCTTCCAAAAATTTTTCCATTTTTTCTTGATCGCTCGCCGCTAAATCAATCTTATCTTTCGCCACATATTCGATTTCGGCCGAACTGACTTTCAATCCTTTCTTCTCTATAAAGTCACGAATCTTTTGTAAGTCCTTAACTTCAGCGTAAACCGTGATACCCTCCTCTTCTTTCTTAAAATCCTCAATACCTTGATCAATTAATTCTAATTCCAAAGTCTCATTATTCATTTTTTTCTCTTTAATCTCTCCACTCTCGACGCGCACGACGCCGAACTGCGAAAAATTCCACATCACCGCGCTAAAACTACCACCGTTTTTCGTAAATAAATGACGAACGGTCGAACCGCTACGATTTTTATTATCCGTTAAACATTTTACGACGATTTGGACGCCTGGCGGAACTATTCCTTCATAATATAATTCTTCGACTTGCTCGCCGCCTAATTCGCCTGTTCCTTTTTTAATCGCCCGCTCGATATTGTCTTTCGGCATGCTCGCTTCCCGCGCCCGATCAACGGCCGCCCGCAAAGACGGATTAGAATTCGGGTCGCCACCGCGGCGAGCGGCGATGGTAATGATATTGGCAAACTTAGTAAAAATCGCGCCGCGTTTAGCGTCGACTAATTCTTTCTGACGGTGGGTGGTTGCCCATTTAGAGTGTCCAGACATAGAAGATGAAGCCCGCCAAAAGCGGGCTATAGCTTAAATTTCTTGATTATTAATTTCACCCTCATCTTAATACAAATTGAAATAAAAATCAAGATGAATTATAATAAAAACATAAGTAAAATCAAGTAAAAACTATGAATCCTAATAATCTGCCTAATTTAGACCAAACCGTCCTTGACGCCCTAAACTTTTTTATTAAAAACAAACCGGCGCGACTTAATCTTCAATCATTCGACCTGCCCCTGGTTGTCGGAAGCGGCAATGCTTATAATACAGGCTTAATAATTTTTTCCGGTCGCCCAGCCATCGTTACTAACGAAAGTAATTTCCGACAAACTTTAAGCGCTTATAAAAAATTAATTAAGAATAAGACGATTAAGCAAGCGCTGATTATCTCTGCCTCCGGCGAGAAAGATTCAATTTGGGAAATAAAAGCGGCTAAAAAAGCGGGCTTAAAAACGATCTTAATGACTTGTAGTCCTAATTCTAGTGCCGCTCGTTTAGCCGATCAAAAAATTATTTACCGAAAAACTGCCGAACCCTATACGTATAATACGTCGACTTATCTCGGGATGATTTTAAGCGCGACTGGCGAAGATCCGAAGAAAATCAAAAATTTAATCAAAAGCTTAAAACTCCCAAAGAACCTAGGAAAATATCAAGCTTATTCTTTTATCCTGCCGGATGAATTCGGCTTAGTCGCCCCGATGTTAGAGATTAAGAGACACGAACTCTTCGGCCCGTATCTTTCTCTCCGCGCTTTTAGTTTTGGCGAAGCGCGCCATGCTAAATTCGTTAATACTTGGGATAAAGAATTAGTAATTAGCTTGGGCCAAAATAAATATTTCGGTTTACCGAAAAATCGCCTCGAAATAAAACTACCAAAGGATGCTAAAAGCGGTTTAATTATGGCCTTAACTTATTATTTAATTGGCAAGATTCAGGGGAATAAAACGCCCTATTTTAAAAAGAATATTAAATCTTTTTGCCAGACTGGGCCAAAAGCCTACGGCAGTAAGAAACCCTTCGAAATTATTGTTCCGGGTAATTAAGCTAAAATTAAGATAAAAACAAAAATAAAACCACTCTCTAGCTAGGGCGGTTTTTATATATTGACAATAACGGTTAAAAAATGCTATTATGTCTAGTTCTTAGGGCAAATAGGTCGAAAATGGCCTAGGCGTTAATTCCTAAGAATGACCGACCCGGTAAAGGGTATTCTTTAAAAACTTAAAATAATGAAAACTAATCTGAGTTTTGCGACCAAAACCAAAAGCGTGGTTATCGTCGCTGTCGTTCTCGCAAGTATTACCGGTTACTATTACTGGACCGATATTACATCATTCTTCATGAAGCTCTGGGGGGCACTCCCTTCTTTGGTTTCTATGAACACCATTTCGCTTTTCTTCGCCGTTGTGATTGCGCCACTTGCCCTGCTTTTATCTCTTTATCTTCTGATCAGATACATTAATAAAAAATGGGCCGAAATAAAAAAAATTCGCGCCGAAAAAATAAAGCGAGAAAACGAAGAAGCACTTTTCAATAGCCTGGTTGGACTGCCTCTTTCGCTCCTAGCTTTGGAGTATATGCATCGTTGTAGCCTACTGAAGCCAGACACTAAAGAAACCGAAAAAAAGGCGGCCGAAATTTATCTAAGCGCGCTAATTCAGACGGCGAAATCAGGGTTTACACTGTCTACCGATGATTTGATACAAATAGTTCACAAGATTAGCCATGCTAATTATTCTTTGGGCCGATCCTTCTTTAATCTTATTGCCGGACAATGTCTGGAAAAAGGCGTCCCTGAACTAATTTTTTCCTGCCAAAATACTTATTTCGGTAGATTACCTGTCTTATTTGACCAATCTTCCAGAAAGAAAAAAATTGTTGATATTTATTTAGGAGAAGAGGTTACACGTCGGACTCTCGGAAAACTTATGTATAGTGATGTTAAACGGGAATTCAAGCCCTTAATTTTTGAAGGACTGATTAGAAGTTTAGTTTATTCCTATGAAAAATCATGGGATGAAGATGTTCTTAAAAATCTAGTTGACCGAATCCAAAAATTATTAAACTTCGCTGGCACCTGTTTTCCTACTTTACGCTATGATGCCAACAGAAATGAGCTTCTTGGCTGCATCAATTATCTCATGATAGATTTAGGGAAAAAAGGCATTGATGTCAAAAACCCCCTGGCCTAAAAAAGGTCAAAAACTAAAAGCCCGACTTAACACCGGGCTTTTTTATTTTATCCAATTAATTTTATTAATCTATTTCCCCTGCTTCTTCACTTCCCGCATCACGGCTTTGATTTTTTTCTGGTCGCCTAAATAATAATGCCGAATCGGTTTTAAGACCGCATCAAATTCATAAACTAAGGGCGTACCATAAGGAATATTAAGCTCGCTGATTTCAGCCGCCGTCATCTTATCCAAATATTTAACTAGGGCCCTTAAACTATTGCCTGATGCCGTAATAATAATTAGGTGGCCTTTTTTAATTTCCGGCATAATCTTTCCTCGCCAACAAGCGACTACTCTTTTTTCCACGTCCTTTAGGCTTTCCCCACCCGGTGGCGTAGCGCTATAACCGCGACGCCAAAGCAAAAATTGCTTATCGCCATATTTTTTCCGAATCATTTCTTTATTTTTGCCTTGCAGGTCGCCGTAATGCCGTTCGTTAAGTCGCCAATCTACTTTAACCGGTAAATTTTTCAGTTTCATCTCACCTAAAACCAGGGCTAAAGTTTTTTGCGCCCGCTTAAGTTTCGAAGTAAAAGCATAATCGAAAACAAATTTCTTTGCTTTCAGAGTTTGACCAGCTGCTCGCGACTCAGAGCGACCGCGCGGGCTTAAATCCACATCGGTCCAACCAGTAAACAGTCCTTTCTTATTCCAAACACTCTCGCCGTGACGGAGTAATACAATTTTAAACATAAGAAATATTTTTTTATTCTCTACTTTATTATTATATCACAAATTGACGATAAAAGTTTAAAAATGATAGTATGAGAATAACTTAACTTTAATCATATCGCGGACGCTAATAATCGCCAATTTAAAAAAATAGGCATTGAAATCGCCTTAGGAATCATTAAATTCCTACGATTTTCAGGAAATTTACTGGCCGCACTATTCCGGGGATTCGCCGGCTTTTTTCGTTTTATCTTTGGCGGGGTATTTGTAAAAATATTAATCGGCATATATTACCGTCTTTTTCGCTTAAAAAAGAACAATCTTGTTGACAAAACTTGGCGCGAATTTTTTAAAGAAAAACTATTATATTGGTTCATTCTAGCAATGGTCTTAATCTTATTTTTTGGAAATCTTTATAATCGCAACCAGGCCGTGGCCATAGAAACCAAAATTCCACAAACGACCATGGCCCATCTGGTTAACACGGAATTTGGCAATCTGCCGATTGAACAATTAGTCGAAGAAACCGCTTCCCCGGCCAGCATGTTAAGCGCGGGCAAAGAAAAATATGTCAGTAATTCCTGCTCTTTAGAAAAACAAAACGGATTATCGTTCGTCGGACAATTAAGCGATAATACAGATAATAATGATTTACCGATATTCAGCGATAACAACGATTCGATTTTTAAACCTTCGACGATTATCATGAGCGGCGATGACACCGCGCCTACCACACAACGGACGGAAATCATTTATTACACTGTCCAGAATGGCGATGCGATTTCAACGATTGCTCGTAAATTTGGAATTACCAGCAACACGATAATCTGGGCTAATAATCTAAATGCTTACGGTTTCATTAGACCGGGAGACAAACTGACTATTTTGCCTTATAGCGGCATCTTGTATACGGTGAAGCGCGGCGACACCGTTGCTAAAATAGCTAAAACTTATAATATTGACGTCGACAAAATTTTAAGCTGTAATAATGTAGCCAACGGTTTAACGGCGGGAGAGAAAATTATTGTTCCCGGGGCACGGCGAATCGTCGAAACGATTGCCGTTGTTAAGCCAACGACTCAGAATAGAACCGGGATAAGTATTATTAGCAACCTGATTCAGTCTTCCCCGTCTAAAACGGTGAGCGCTGGTAAAATGACTTGGCCAACCGAAGGTCATCATCTAACACAATACTTTTCCTGGCGTCATCCTGGCGTAGATATTGCTAATAAATCCGGAACACCGGTTTACGCGGCGGCTGATGGCGTCGTTATCTTTGCCGGCTGGGCCACGGGTTACGGCAACAGCATCGTTATCGATCATGGCAATGGTATAAAAACTCGTTACGGACATTCTTCTAAATTATTCGTTAAAGTCGGTGACGAAGTAACGAAAGGTGAAAATATCATGGCCATGGGTTCGACTGGTTGGTCGACTGGGCCGCATCTTCATTTCGAAGTAATTGTTAGCGGGACTAGATATAATCCTCTTAACTATATAAAATAAATTTATAATATGGGACATGTTTTATTAGGAATCGTTATTACGGCCGCCGGCGTTTTCTTGGTCATGAAGACGGAGTGGTTTATTAATAACTTCGGGCGCATCGCCTGGTTTGAAGACAAATTCGGCTCTGAGGGTGGCTCAAGATTGGGTTATAAACTGGTCGGTTTACTCGCCGTCTTCATCGGCATTGTTGTTATGACGGGTAGCGGCCCAGATTTTATGCAATGGCTACTTGCCCCCTTATTAAGATACAGCCAACCGCAATAATTAATTTAAAAAGCACTAAATAATTTCTGGGCCCTTAGCTCAGCTGGTTAGAGCGCCTGCTTTGCAAGCAGGAGGTCAAGGGTTCGAATCCCTTAGGGTCCACATTACGAGATTTGGAGCATTCCAAGTCTCTTTTTGTTTCTAAGATTGGCGATAATTTCGGAGTTTGAAATGTGTAAAAATTAAAAGAGGGCTTTTCCTTAAAAATCGAACTCTGAACTTTGAGTTTAGTGGCATAATCAGCCTTTTCATAAAAGTCTGGCAGATCGCACATAAAATCAAAAACTTTATCGAGATTCTTTTTAACGTCAAAACCGTCATCTTTACAATTCAAGAGTCTTTCCTGTTTGTCGGACAGCATAATTTTTACCTTATCCATTTCTTCCCTAAAATCCTCATCATCCAATAATTCCTTTTTCTTCATCTCGATTAATTTATCTTTCTCGGCTTTTAAATTTTCCAGTTGCGACTTGAGCGAACCAAAATTACTATATATCTCATTCTTTCTCTCATCATAAACTTCGATAATCGCTCTTTTAACGGCCTTGGCCATATAGGGCTGATAACTAATCTTTTTTAAACCAAGCGAAAAACTGTCTTCAACTTCTTTTTTAGTAATTGATTTTAACCGACCGCATTTTTTGTTATAGCATTTATAATAGGGATATTTAATGCCCATCTTACCGGTTGAAAAACAAGCGGTTAGCGGACTGCCACAATGCGGGCAAACTACAAAATGCCTTAGAGGAAAACTTTCATTAACTCGGCCTAAAGAAATACAATCGCCCTTATCGGCGTTTCTAAATAATTTCTGACACTGCCAAAAAATCCGCTCATCAATAAATTTTTCATGACTGCCGGCATATTCTTGGCCTTTAACCGTCATAATCCCAATATAGAATTTTTCTCGAAGTAATTCATGGAGTGTCTGTAGGGTTAACTCTCGGCCTTTATGCGTTCTAAAGCCTTTATCATTTAACATCTTCCTGACTTGTTCAATTTGATATAAGCCGGTCGCAAATCGTTCAAAGGCTAATTTGATTAAAGGCATACGCACCTTATCGAAAATTATCATCGCTTTATTTTGAGCGTCTCGAGCGTTTAAATAGCCAAAGGGGGCTTTAAAACACCAAACGCCTTGTTTTATCCTTTCGTGCATACAAGAGGCGATTCTTTCGCTCCTAACATCATTATCAAATTGAGCGACCGAGGCAACAATCGTTCCAACTAACCGACCGCTCGGCGTTTCGTCAACCGTTTCTGTCGTCGATATAAACTTGATTTTAAGTTTATAGAGCGACGCCAGGATGCCGGTATAGTCATTAACATTTCGAGACAAGCGGTCGATTTTATAAACGATTACACAATCAAGATTTTTGGCGTTTTTCACACAGTATTTTAATAATTCTTTTAGCCCCGGCCGTTCAATAGTTTTCGCCGACACGCCGTCATCGTGGAACATTTCGACAACTTCAATATCGTGCTTACCAGCGTATTCCAAACAAGCATTTTTCTGTTGTTCTAAGCTAACACCGGATTGAGCCTGATCTTCAGTCGAAACCCGGTAATAGATAATTCCTTTTTTAGTCATAAATTTAAAATTAATAAAAAGAGAGCAGTAAACTGTTGGACACAATTAAGCAAACACTCAATTGAAACAGCTACTGCTCCCTTTATCTCAAAACGACATCTCGCCGTCATTATGACTTGAGTGAGTATTTGCCATATTAATTGTGTCCATCAAAGATATTAGCATAAATTCTCTTTTTTACAAGATTAAGCTACATTAAGGTTGGATTAATATGGCGTTTATAATACTCAAAAGCCAAATAAGATAATTGATACAAATCACGGCTAACTTCCATTAATTGAGCGTCGGTATATTCTGAGGATTTCGGGCCGACTAACTCTTTCATTTTTTCTATTGTTAACATATATTTTATTGATTATT
>CAIQRY010000067.1 GCA_903874345.1 uncultured bacterium | reverse complement strand
TGAAGAAAGCGAGGTTAACTCTGGTTTTCTTCATGAAGAATACAAAGGGCGAAAATCCATAGATGATGGCTGCGTTGGGAAAAGTAATGAGCGAATTGGCGAACCAACCCGGATCGCTTTCCGATGAGGAAAAAACGAATATTACCATCCCTAATACGCCGGCGCCGATGATGCATACGCAGATAGCGCTAACGAAGCAAAGCAAGTTTAAAAAGAACTTTTTCATGATATCTGGTTTTTTCGTTAATAATCTGATTTTTCTACTTAGTCTAAGTATAGCACTTTTCATAAATAATGTCAATATGCCAACAAAAACCCTAAAAATATACTCATTTTTCCCTAGTATTGACATAAATTAAAATAAGTACTAATATTCAAACATCTTTATTTACCTTAAAAATCAATTCTAACCAAATAACGAAACCAAACGAAACCATGGGAAACTTCATGACTAAAGAAGAGGCTAAAGCTTTTATTGGAAAGCACCCCCTCATTAGCTGCTACTACAAGGGCATCGATGTCTCCGCCAAAATTGACCAGGCGAGACGCGACCCGAGCGGCGAATTAATTATTCCTATTACCAACCAGGACGACCATCAAGGAACGCCTGTGCCGGAAAACGCCTTTCTCCGTGAACTAGAAATGGAACCGGAATTAAAAACCAAAGTTGCCGTGGCCGCCGCCATTAGCGGGTTGGCACCGCCTCTACCCGAAGATTAAATTACCATCTGTTATTTGAAAACTAAAATTTCTTGTTACTTCTCTAATTGTTGAACCAAAAAAAATTTAACATGGAAAAAACTATCGTTGCTTTTGTGCAGCTCCCTGAGAGCATGCTTAATCGCGCCGGAGAAAACAATCTCCTGCATGAACTGTCGAGAAAACAGGTCCTCATCAAAGAGATGATCTTTAACGGCAGTCTGGTTAACACCCAATTCAAAGTTGAATTGGTCAAAGACTCGGTTCCAGGTAAAGAATTTCCGCTGATCAGTTATGCTCATTTGCAATTCAGCCAAGCTGGCCAGGAAGAAATCAAAGCCCGTTTCGAGAAACACAAAAGCAAGAAGAGAAAAAACAAAACCAACATGGCCGGTGCGCGCCATATCCCGAGCAAATCTTTTGCTCGCTAAAACGCCCGCCCTCAAAAATAAAAGCAGACCGCTTATCGTCTGCTTTTTTTATTTTATGTTTTGACGAATAAATTATTTAATAAGCTCCACTAGGCCATTCAAATCCTTAACCTTAATGACTTTTAATTTTCCGGACTTAACTTCGACTTCCGGAATAATCGCGGTTTTGAATCCCAGGCGTTCCGCCTCCATTAAGCGTTGCTCTAATTTAAAGACATTACGCACTTCCGCCCCTAAACCCACTTCCCCGAGAACGATGGTCTCGCGATCAAAATTCTTATTCAAATGCGAACAAATAATCGCGGTACAGGCCGCAAGATCAAGAGCCGGGTCGCTAATTTTTAAACCGCCAACAATATTTAAAATAATATCCTGGGCGCTTAAATTTATTTTCGTTCGCTTAGTCAAAACCGCGCTTAAAACCTGTAAACGGTTAAGGTCAAAGCCGCTCGTCTTGCGCTGCGGATAGCCGAAAACTGTTTTCGTAACGAGCGCCTGTAAATCAATTAAAAAGGGGCGTGTTCCTTCGATAACACAACCAATAACCGAACCAGACAAACTCGTTGTGCCACTTTCAATAAAAATACGGCTCGGATTCTTTACTTCCTTAAAACCAAAACTAGTCATCTCTAGAACGCCGAGTTCATTAACCGAACCAAAACGATTTTTCGTAGCGCGCAGTAAACAATAATTATTATTCGTTTCATTTTCTAAATATAAAACCGTATCGACAATATGCTCTAAGGACTTCGGGCCGGCGACTTGACCGTCTTTGGTAATATGCCCGACTAAAAAGACGGCGATATTATAGGTCTTAGCTAGTTCTAAAAATTTAACGGCCGCCGCTCGAATCTGCGAAATACTACCGCCTTCGGCCGGGATGAGCGCGGAGTAAACCGTCTGAATTGAATCAATAATTAAAATATCGGGCTTCACCTTCTCCGCCGTCGTAATTATTTTCTCAATATTCGTTTCGGAAATGAATTTCAAATTGCTCAGTTCGCAGTTAAGTCGCGCTAAACGAGCTTTAACCTGAGTCGCTGATTCTTCGCCCGAAACATAAACCGTTTGGTGGTCTTTTCCTACGGCCGAGGCAATTTGCGCGACTAAAGTTGACTTACCAATACCCGGCTCCCCGCTTAATAGAACAAGCGAACCCGGAACTAGGCCGCCGCCCAAGACCCGATCAATCTCTTCAATATTAGTCTTAAGACGAGCGAGCTCGGTCGCTTTAATCAAGGCTAAATCAATTATTTCCGCCCCGCCAATTTTCTTAGCCTCTTCTTTTTTCGCGACATGACTATCCGAAATTTCTTCTTTTAAGGTCCCCCAGGAACCACATTCCAAACAACGCCCACTCCATTTTGGAAATTGGGCGTCGCAATTCGTGCAGACGTAGATACTTTTTATGCCAGTGGCCATAATTTATTTTTTGGTTGAGATAACTTTTATTTCTTTTCCCAATAAGCATTATCGACGAGCCAGTCGCCGCCCACTTTCTTAAACGTTAAATCTAATTTTTGCTCATAGGGCGTGCCGCCGCCGATTTTATCTGTACTTTCCGAGCGTTCAGTCGTCACAATAATCTTACCCGTTCCGGCGGAATAATCAAAGTTCGCTATATCCGCCGTAATTGCTTTCGTATTAATGCCGTAATAAGTAGCCGAGTTTTGGGCGTTCGCCTTGAGAGCGGCGACGTAAGAATCAACCCAAGTTTTTAAACTATCGGTCATCATGATTTTCAAATCCGTAAAATTATTATAATTCGACTGGTTCGAATAAGAACCAAAACGCGCCGCGAAGGCCATACCGATTTTCGATAAATCATTACCGTTAAGCTGATGGGGTGCTTCTTTTGATAAATCATATTGCTGATGGTTTTGCGGTGTGTCGCCCGGCGTGGTTGTCCCCGTAGTTGGTCCAGATGGCAATTGCGCGGTTGAGGTCGGCGTCCCGGTCGTCGGTTGATTAGTGGTCGGGGTTTTTGATTTGATAAATCCAAAATAAATAATGAGGAGAATAATCAAAAGACCGAGGAGAACGATAAGGATGCCGGCTTGTTTACGATTAGTTTGCATATGATTTTAATTTAGCCTTCTTTTTGACTAAGTTCGAATTCTTTCTTCGCTTCTTCCATCTCCAGAAGCTGTCGCGGATCAGAGGTAATGAGTTGGTCTTCGGTATAAGACGCCACGATTTTCATGGCCACGTGCTTATTACCGGCGAAGAAAATTCCTTCCCCGACGCCGCATTCCAGGAGTAAATATTTTTCACCTTCCGTTAACATGAAAGTTTTTTGGACCAAATCAATCGCCGCGGGTGATTGTTTGAGTAAAATTTGAAGCGACGAGTTATTAACAATGGCTTGACCGTAAGGCGAAGTTAAAAAATCATTAACGTCCTGTGTGATTGTCGTAACGCCCAAATAATATTTACGACAGCGTTTCACGAGCGCGAAAATAAACTTGGCGCTGTCTTCGTGTTGCATCATCCACCAGGCTTCGTCAATTACCAAAATTCTCTTTTTCATTTCGCTTCTGACCACGTTCCAAATATAATTAACAATCGTATAAATCGCAATCGGCCGGAGTTCATCTTCTAAGTCGCGAACCGAGAAACAGATTAACTGATTACTCATTTCGACGTTCGTGAAATTATTAAGTAAACCAGCGAAAGTTCCCTCGGTAAATTTACGTAATCTTAGCGCTAAATCAGCCCCACCTTCCATACCGTCTAAGACCTGTTCTAAATCCGACATAATCGGCGCCTCAATTTTCGACAAATCCGAATCCGGGGTAATATCTTTTTTAGCGTAAGTTTCAAGTAAGGCGCGATCAACAATGGAGTCTTCGTCATAGCTCAAATTACCAAGCATAAGGCGCACTAAACCTTTTAAAGTAATCACCGCGCTCCGGATAATATCTTTGGGCTTTGATTCTCCACCGACCGAGCGCGGCAAGTCAAAAGGATTAATTTTATTTTCCGAAGACAAGGAAATATTAATATAGGTACCGCCGACCGCTTCCGATAAATGCTTATATTCGTATTCCGGATCAATAACAATCACGTCGGTCCCTAACATGAGCGAACGCAAAATTTCGAGTTTTATCGCATAACTCTTGCCGGCACCCGAGGTCGCAAAGACGACCGAGTTAGCATTCTGTAAAGAAAAACGATCAAATAAAATTAAACTATTATTATGGCGGTTAACACCATACAAAATTCCCCGATCACTCGTTAGTTCACTGGAAATAAAAGGAAAAGAAGAGGCAATCGGCGAAGAATTCATGTTAAAAGTAACATATAATTCATCGTTACCAAGCGGTAAGGTGGAATTAAATCCTTGCTCGGCCTGATAATAAACGCGACGGGAATAAACCAGGCGCGAACCGAAAATATCTTCGACCTGATCGGACAGGCGATCTAATTCTTCGACATTATCTGCATACAAAGTCACATATAAAGCAAATTGAAAAAACTTTTCCGTTCCCTGGGTTAAGGCGTCACGCAGATATTCAATATCGCGCAAGGCGGTTTCACGCAAGGGATCGCGCGCCGCGCCCTTTTCCGCATCGGAAATTATCTGCGCTTCCAGAGCCCCGACTTTATTTTTTAATTGTTTTAAAACGATTGAGGAAACTACGGGATAGAAAAACATGGAGACGTCGAAGGTCACATTCAAATTAATAATCGGTGCAAACCAACCGACGGAAATATAACGCGGATAACTAATCACGAAAATCGTCCGCAAAAACTTGTCGCCCAAATGCAAATAATTCGCTTCGATTTTAAGACTCGCCGGGGCGATAATATCGCGAACGGATAAAACACCGCGCCTAAACGCTTTTTCCTCTTCAATCACTTCCCGAGTCAATTCGGGATTATCTTCAATCGTGGGTTCCGCCGGCTTACGGCTTAAACTAACCGTCGATTGCAAAGTGACTTTATTCGGTTTTTCCTGTCGATTAAAATCGATCATAATAAACTAATTAGGCCTCCACGCGCAATTTACTGATTTCGGCTAAATTCTGGTTCTTGGCGGTTTCCGGGTTATAAGTCTTATAATAAAGCTCAATTAAACTCTGCGTATCCAGTCGCGCGACAGCCACGCCCATTGATTCTAAACCGCCCGCTACGCTTTCCAGGCGGCGATCAAGCATTTCGCTATAGCGCAAAAAGGTTTTTTCTTTTAACTTAATAATCGTCGCCGGTTTAAGCGCTTCGCTTATTAAGCTAAAAAAATTCTTGCGTTTATCAGTCAAAGGATTATAAGGAATAATGACATAAAAACGCTTATTCATAATTTTACCTAAAGAGGTCAAATCCTGAATGTAAGTAATATAGTCGGCTGTCTGAACTTTGAGCAATTTATTGGTCTGTTCTTTTTCTTTCTGTCTTAAATATTCCAAATAATTATCAATATCAAGCTCCCGCGACTGAATCACAATCTGTAAAGTAAAACTTAAATTATTTAAAAAGCGAACATAGGAATCAATAACCGCGTTCTGTTCGTCTTCGCTCTTTAAAGCAAAATTAATACTCGACACGAGTAAAACGGCGCGCAAGGTGCCGTCTTTCATGACGATAGTGTTATCGCGAATCTCCGCAATATCTAAATATTGCTGCGTGGACACCGATATTCTGTTTCGAACCATGGAATTTTCCGGCATAATATTATTCTCCCTTATACTTTCCTTTTGTATCAACGATTAAGGCGAGTTCCGCTAAATGAGAGGTCTGATAGTGCTCTTTGGTCGCTACCGGCACCTCTGGCTTGATAAAACTTTTCTCAGCGATTTCTGTAATAACCGCACGGCTATTCCAAACCCGAAGCCGTGGCCGACGAATCGTCTGAACGATATTTAAAATAAAAAAATGAAAAGGTCGACCGTTAACTTTAACAAAGGAAAAAACTGAAGCGAGTCCCAAAACCACGACAGTGACTGTTATAAATAAAGAAAAATCAAATAGCCGATAAGCGATGCCACAAATCATGGCCGCGCCTAAAATAATTAAAAACTGGCGCGTTGTTACCGGACCAATAATTTTATTTTCGACATCAATAAATTGTGGTACGGTAAACTGTTGCATAGAAAATTAAAAAACCAATTTACTGTTTAAAGCAAGAATCGCCTGCACTTCGTCCCAGCTTAAAGACTCGGGATTAATTTTTTGGCGCGCCGCAAGTTCCTCTTGAAGCGCGACCCCTTTGTTAACCGCTTCCCTAACCAAAGCCAAATAAAGGCGATTAACTAGGCTTTTACGCCAAGCCTTAACGCCTAGAACCATTTTATCATAGCCGTCTTCTTCCAACAATTTAATTTTGGCAAAAATTTTAGCGGTCGCTTCGGCCGGGGTTTTTCCTAAACGACGAAAATTAACCACATCTAAAAATTGTAATTCTTCAACCGGTCCCATCACTTTCGGCATCGGCTTAATATCGTGCATCTGGGTGCGGCCTGACGAAGGGGCGGGTGCCAGACGTGAAATAGAAGGCGCGGGTGGGGTGGGCGTGATTGGTTTAGCCGTGGTCGGCGTTGGCGCGATAGGAGCAGTCACTGGTTTTATAATTGGCGTCGGGGTAATAGTGGGTTTTATAATTGGCGGCGGCGTAGTCGTCGGCTTTGCAGGCATTGGCGCAACCGGCGTGACCGGGGCAACAACTGGCTTTACTGTTTCCGATTTTTTTTCGGGCAAGGGCAAATCTTTCTCCGGTAGCGGCGCGCTAATTTCATGACTCGTATCAAGCGGGGTTGGTTTCTTAATTTGACCGCTACTTATCGCCTGTTTTAAGCTATACTCCGCAATTTTGGAACCCGCTTTTCCCGCTTCGGAGCTAGTAATAATTTGTTCTAAGCGAGATGAAGGAACGGTTTTGGGCGCTAAAACTGGAGTTACGACTTCTAAACTTTTAAATATAGTCTGGTCACAAACCTGAAGGAGACGATCAACTTCCGTAGTACTTAAATTCAAGCCGCCGGAAGCAATATCTTTAGCTAAAGTCGCGCGGGTATCAATCTTACTGCGCACCCCTTTTAAATAAATCGCTAAAATATTTTTAAGCCGAATAACTAAATCATTGCTTGGCAAAACTAAACCGGCTTCCTTAATTAAAAGCGCGATATCTTTATCTAAATCAAAAGCTTTAATTTCCGCGCTTAAACCTAAATACTCCGCGACCGGAGCTAAAATCTTTTCTTTTATTTCCTTAGTTAGAGTTTGCGCTTGGTCCGGACTTAAGCCTAGGTCACTAATAAAATAAGATGGCAGATTTTTCACAGCCAAACTTTTAGTCATCACTTTCATGACCGTCATCGCCAGATCAACCGCATATTTATTTTCTAGAACCATTAAGGCGGCCATGGCAGCGGGAGAAGAAACTTTATCCCGTAATTCTTTAGGGAGGCTATTAAATTGTTGTAGATAATCGAACATTTTATGACTTCGGACTGGACTTTTTAAGGCGATCAATTTCCTGTTTAATCGCTTTATACTCTAAACTGCCCGGTCCGTATTGGTTTAAATTTTTTTCTAAATCAACTAGGGGGTTAGGCGCGGAGAGTGGTTTGGCGATTGGTGCTTTTTGAGCCAGTGGCTTAGCGATAACTGGTTTGACACTGGATTTTATAATATTTTCCGCTGGGCTTGTTTTCTCTTCTTCTAAAACATCTCTAATTTCTCCCGGTTTCCTTTCGACCACGGTTTTGTCCAGAGGAATAATTTCCCAGTTTTTAACCGGAACATCCTGCAAACTTTCCGGAAAAAAAACTAAATTACGATATAATTTTATCAACTTACTAACCATTTTTTTCTCTTCCGGTCTTAAATTTTTAGCATTACTGGAATTTAAATACTGTGCCAAAGCTATTTCATTAAACAAATCGCTCCCATTGTTCTTGATAAAATCCTTAAGCCAATTACTAATTGTCGGGGCGATTTCATGACCTTCTAAAATCAGGCTATCCCTGGTTAATTTTTCGTTATTATTTAATAATAATCTTTCTAACTCGGTTTGAAGAGCGCCGTCTGCGGCGAGCGCCGTAAAAATAGCTTCATTAAAATCATTAGCCGCAACAGAGCTGTTTAACAAATTAACTAACTTTTTTTCCACCGCTTCCTTAATTGCTGATACTGAATCCAAATAAGGATTGACTGGCAGGAGTAATCGACTAAAGACTTCTCGGGTTAACTCGTTTTTAATATCCGTCGCATCCTCTTCCGCTAAACGATATTTTTTCATTAAATAATCAGAACTATTTTCTAAACTGACTTCTCCAATAGCGATTAAGACTACTAAAAAACTCAAGTCAACGCCATATTCGCCTTCGAGTTTATAGATGACGGCGAGCGCCTCAAAACCACCGACCGCATTTTTAATCGCGGACGGCAGTTGCCGAAATTTTTCTAAACATTGTGCAATATAATCCATAATATTTTATTCTTCTTGCAGATCACCAGCGATTTGATTAGAAATCACGCTCACCTCTAACGGCGTCTGATTAGGTTCATTAGCGCCCAAATGACTGACTTTCTTAGCGAGCCCCATATTCTGCTTAGTCATAGTTTTGCGTAAACTATTTAAGACGTAAGCTAAATCCGGACCAGTTTTTCCGCCCCCGACTTTAGGCGAGGCACTCGCTCCAATTTTTTTAACCACACCATCTAATTTTTTAGTGAGATTATCAATCGCTTTTTCCATACCGCTCGTATTAATTTGCGGCGCCTTAATTTCTGGCATTTCTTCATTTTTGATAATTTCCTCAACTGGTGGACGATTCGGATTAGTCGCCACCATCTGATCAATCGAATCTTTATCCTTTCGCGCCCCATAATCTCTAGTATCAACGATTTTTTGCGAAGCGTAGCGAACATCACTTTCGTTTTCGTAACCTAAGCCATGTAGTTCTTCATGAATCTTACTCGTTTTAACGTCGGTTGGCTTATAGGCCGCCGCGCTAGAATTAACTAATGATAAATTATCAATACTCTCTGGATGCGCAAAACGGGTTTTCGCGGTCTCTAAATTATCCATTCGCTTCGTATCACCCGCTGTCAGACTAGTCTTCGCTTTAAGTTGCGACAACTCTTGGTCAATCGCGCTAACCATCTTATCAGCAATCTCTTTAATTAAGGCCGGGTTACCAGTATTAACCCCGCGGGTATTTCGGAAATCCGCATCGCCAGTTCTACCCTTGTCTATCCCTTTAACATTTAATTTATCAAAATCAACCGCGACCGTGTCTGATTGTTCGCGCGCGAATTCATTAATACTTAAATTACCTTTACCGCGCGGCGCTGTTTCTTCTTCAGGTTCAACTTTGGTCGTGTCGTTCGGGGTTAAAGCTGGGGCGTCTTTAAAATAGGCAGTTTCATAATTAGTTCCCCGAGCGCGAGATAATCTATTTATTTCTTCAGAATGCAAAGGTTGCCTGGTTGGATTCATGTAACTACCCAAACGATCATTCCCCTGTAAATCATCCCCCTGTCTATCGGTCCCCGCAATTAAATTAGCATTAGGATTCAACGTCTGACGTCCTAAATTATAAGCGCCTCTTTCATCAGAATTTTTCTGAATATAAGTCAGGGCCCGACCCTGTAATTTAGCCCCCTCTTGTCCAATAGAATGCCATTCCGGATCAGAAATCTTGGCTAAATCCTCTCGGCTCATGCCCGCTAAATGCGTTGTTATCTTTGCGGCATCGACTAAGGCGCTCGGCATCATATTCTTCGCCTTCTTCTGCATCGCTTTGCCCATCGGGAGAGTCGCGCCTTCACGTACATAGCGCGAGACTACCTTAGTATTTCTTAAGCTCTCTAATTTCTTTTGTGCTTTTTCTTCAATTTCTTTCTGATGCTGGTTGCCGGCAATTAATCCCTTGGTCGCTAAAGCGCGCATACCAGTAAATCGTAAAAGAGGATTACTACTAGCGGCCGTATTACCCAAAATTTCTCTACCAGTCTTACTACTCACGGCCATAGTTCCTAAGCCTTTCGCTCCCCGTCCGATTCCTTTCCTCGCCATTACTAGTGCTCCTGTTCCTAAACCACCAACAAAGGCCGCCCCTTTCTGCAATTTACCCATTCCCTTGCCGGCCATCCCGCCGGCCGCGCCACCAATTTCTTGAGAAATCTTTAAACCAGCGACCAACATGCCAATAGAAATAACAAACTTAATTAGTAAATCAGAAGAACCAAACCCCGTACTCGTCGCCGTAATCGCACCCGGACCAGTGGGGCCGCTCATAGCTGCGTCCATTTGTAAAACAGTCTGGCCGGTTGAACCCGGAGCC
This sequence comes from uncultured bacterium, assembly GCA_903874345.1. GTDB lineage: Bacteria > Patescibacteriota > Patescibacteriia > Patescibacteriales > UBA12465 > UBA12465. Next base: position 21,542 of record CAIQRY010000067.1, on the reverse strand, counting down.
ACGGTCACAAAAGACAACCAAATAAAAAAAGCTAAAACTGGCCCGACAATTAAATTCTTAATAAAGTCTGACCACCATTTCGAGGAATATTGTTGACCGCCCGGAAAAGCCGCGAGGAGATAGGCTAAAGGAGATAAAACAATATAAATCCAGATCATGACAATACGCATGACGAGCATCATGAGCATAGTAACTAAAACGACCAAAGAAACAATGACGTAAATCACGGCAAAGACATAGGCGCCCATCGCCGACCAATTAGAAAAATCTTGCGTCGCCTGATTCATGTTCATCCAACTGGTGATCCCCAACATATCGACTAAATTACCGCCGCCGATAGTTTTAAAAGCATTAACAAAAGTGAGCATAACAATCTGCGTGACGTCGATTAAGAGACCGCAAATCGTTTTAGAAAAATTAATCAAAATGGCCATCAAAATTAATTTTGGCAACCATTTCTTATAACTATAATTTTCAATTTTTAAAATTGTGGCGAAGGCGATGACAAGCAGGATTAAAACAAAGAACATGTTACAAATATCGCGCACAATGACCCAGCCTTGCGCCACGGCTTCGGAGTGAATAAAGTTACTATACTGCGCCACATAAATAACAGCCATCATTACTAAAATCAAAACCTGACCGAGAGCGTAAACAATGGCCGCACAAATCCAGCCAATAACGTCCGTCACCCAGGTACTACCGGCGGCATAAGAAAAATGAGCAATTAAAAAACTGCCTAGGATAAGCACTAAGAAGAGCGAAACCTGCTTTTTATTTATTTTTAGTTTCATGGAAACTATTTAAATTTTTTGATGATAAACTAGCTACCAGTGAAAATAGTTTTGACGCCGTTCCAGAGCCAATCAAAGGCTAAACCGGCTAACGCGAGCGGATTAGAAACAACTTTAAGTAATAAACTAATAATGACCAACCAGCCGAAAGCGACCAGTAAACAACAACCGCAACCGCCTAAGGCAATATACAAACCGGTTTGTCGCGCCTTTTTATCTTTAAGAATTGTTTTAGCCGCCTGCAATTTATTGCCGGCGACAAGTTGCGCTTCGGCGCGGGCTAAGTGTTTTGCTTCTTCCAAATTATCTGACGCTTGGTTGTTTTTAGCCGGCGTGTTTTTACTACTCCGTTGTGCTTCTTTTAAGGCGCCAACACGAGCCCTCGGATCATCAGTTTGGTCCGGTTCTTCCGGTTCATTATTTGTTTCTAAAAGTTTTTCATCTAAATCCATATGAGCTTCCCTACCCTAAAATTATATCCTATTTACGATTATTTTAACAGTTGTTTTAAAGCACTCTAACTACCCTTATTTTACTATAAAAACGGCAGAAAGGCAAAATAAAAAAGACCTTAATTCTTAGGACTTATAGAACTTAATTGTCTGTTCAATGAAGCGTTCCATATTTCGCTCTTTTTGCCAAATTTTTAATAGATTGTCTCTCATTTCCCGATGAATCAAATACCCCTTATCCCGAACCGAAGTAATATCCTTAAATTCTTCATTTAAAATAACCGTCATCGCTTCCTTAATTTCGCCATGTAGTTTTGGGCCCAATTCTTTCCAAATCCTCTCTCCAAAATAGGCAAAATATTGAAAATGCAGCAATTCGTGGATAAAAATACCAACTTGTTTATCAATATCACCGCGGTCAGAAATCCAAACATAGCCCTGATCATAGTTATAGGGGAAACGATTAAAACTAGTAATAAACAACGTAAAATCTGAACGGTAAATGGGATGGCCGGTTACACTTTCCATTCGAGAGAACAGACTGTCTTTAATAGAATCAAAACCGGCTTGAATTTCCTTGGTATAATCTTCTAAATTACGATTTTTATAATAATCTCCTAAATAGAGGAATAAAAATTCCAAAGCTTCTTCCTTGGTCTTGCCGACTATCCGATCTTGCAGCTCCGGTTTCATTAAATCTTTCCAAACAACGCCGTGGGAAATCTTATTTCCCGCCTCCCACCAATTAATTGCATCTTCAACTAAATCAAATTTTATAGTAATATTAGGCATAATAAAAAATCCCTTGATATTAACGATATAAATCATTATATCAAGGGATGAAGTTTAAGACAAAATTTAATTATATTGCAAATGGTGAAGTTTTATCATAAAAAAGACCTTATTTATCAAACCGGGGTGGTTCAATAAAATAAGGTCTTAAGAGAGTACTCTAACCATAAGATTCTGGGTTAATTGCAGGGGCCGAGTGTATAGGTCAAATTATTTTCAAGCTGCATCACTATTGTTTGATAGCGATCAGGCTGAACCTGGCAAAGGGCTGGCAAGAAGATAAGTTCCCAAGTAACCGAGTGGCTTAATAATTTGCTGGTCAAGCTATCCGGCAAAATAGTAGTGCAAGACCCGGCGCTTATTTCATAAAGTCCCAGCGAATTATTATTTACGTCCCACCCCTTAATCCAGGCTTGACCCAGTGTATAACCAGATGGGACTACTAGGTTGGTCGTTATTTTTACGTTAGTGTTTTCAATAGCGAAATCCCAAGCTAAACTATTATTTTTCTGGGTAGTCGCAATTGTTTTAGTGTCGCCGGATGAGGGATTAAGCGTTTTGTTGGAAGAGTAATTAAGCTGATAACTCCCACTCTTGCCTAATATTTGAGTTGCGGAATCACCGGTAAAAGTGATTGTGGCTGAATTACCGTTAAAATAACGGGTCTCTGCGCTTGCCCAGACGCCGGGGTAAGAGATGGTAATGTTGCTGTTGGTGATATTGGCCGTAGATGGCCAATTAGCATTGACCGTAATGGTCACGGAATTAATTGCCGGAGGATTAACCGGGGCTGAATCATCCTTTTTGCTGCAGGCCATTATCATAATTACTGTAATAATGGCTAAAAAAGCTACTTTTTTCATGGCTAGGGTTATTGGTTATTTTTGTTTTATTTTTAAAGAAGATTAACGTTTTAATATACTATACTAATATTTTATTGTCAATTGACATTATTATAAACCGAGGGGTAGCAAAAACCGCTGACACAACTGCCGAAGCGCCCCCAATTATCTTTAACATTAATTATAATCGTTTTTGACCCGGTTTGTTGGTAATAATGGTAAAAAATATGAGGATTAGAAGCGGAAGAGCGACTATCTTGACCTTCGATAGCCTGTTCAGTGCCATCGCCCCATATAATATAAATTTCTTTTAGAGGCTGCTGTTCTGGATCGACGTTAGTGGTAAATTCTAAACTATAAACGCCGCGCGTGGCCACATTGAAAGTATTACTATTATTAGAATTAACTTGACGACCATTGCTTTTAACCACTAAATAGTCGCCAACTTCCGGATAAATAGCGCAGAAAGAATCGGCCGCGTTAGAAACTGAACTATAATTAGCGACTGGACGGTTGGAAGAGCATTGCGGCAATTTAGTCGCGTCTGATTCATCGTAGTCAGAACTACCCGGTACGTAGTAACCATTCTGATAAGAGAAAGAGTTATAAGTCTTTAAGAAAATAGTTTTGAGAATATTTAAATAATCATATGGAGAACTAGAGCCTAAATTACTTTTCCATAAAGGCAAGCAAGTACCATAACCGCCGCCGGAGCAACTCTTAATTGCCACATAATCATTAGTTGAGGTGCCATAAAGGAGACAATAAACACTCGGATCTAAACTGCAGTAACCGATATTGCTACATCCCGCCGCGCCAGCCGCCGTTGCGCCGCAACCATAAGGTCGGCCTGCTAAGACATCTTCATTATTCTTCTTGGAATATTGGCTGGCAAATTTTACTTGTTCGCCGCTTAATAAATTAAACGTATCGGGCCAAGAAGCCGAACCAAACGGAATATCGCCGCGGTTGCGGCCATAAAGCTGGATACTATTAGTACTAGTGGCAAAATACTCATAGCTCGAACCAACTGGTTTTACGAAATACGGTGGCGTTTGCGTCGCCCAAACCGAATTGATACCAGTTCTAACCGCCCAAGCCTTACTCTCGCCAGTATAATCAACGACCTGTGTAAATTTATTACAAGTTAAACGAAAAGCTGTGTCCGGGTCCTGGCTATTAATTAATTTTAAGCCCTCTTCATCGGAAACCGGATGGTCATAATCATAAACGCGCACTGGGGGGTTGGCATTTTTGGACTCGTCAAAATAATATTTTATATCTACTGGAATTGTTCCACTAAAACTAACCCCGTTGTTCGTATTTAAACCATTATAAATAAACCAACCCTCCCAGGTCCCAAGTTTGACGTCACTATCTTCGTTACGGCAATGTTGTCCAGGAATAATCAAATCTTCACCTTGTCTGACCAACTTCCCCTTAATGTCTATAAAAGCGGGTATGCAGACAAAAGAATAATAGCCTTTTTCATTGGCTGTAAAATTACCATGGGATTGTATTTGCAACCAGTAATGGCCGACAGCTGTATCTCCACAAAAATTTTTGATTAGTGCCGGGCCAAGGACATTAACCCCATGAGTCGCCCAATAAGTTCCTATTTCATCAGCCACCGGGCCAACCCCATAGACATTATGTATACCGTCCAAATCCGGATCAGAGTTATACCACCTTGCTCCTTCGCATTCAGAGATGCCGACTAATTTCGGGACTCTCTTCTCTACCAAATTAAAATTCCCATTCGCTTCCGTACAATAATTCAAAGGATACTTACCTTGATAGCCCAAAGACGGCTTAACCGTTACCGCTGAACTAATCTGGTCGACCGGATACCACATCAAACAATTGTTGGGGTTAGCGCTATCATGTTGCAAACAGTAGCCCTCCCAACCGTTAGCAATAACATTATTATTTTTATTCGTACAAGTTAAACTGTCGTCAGAAGGATATAAACGGCACTCTCTGGCAACATAAGTATTCGGCCCGGTCTGAAGTACCGGCTCAATATTGATATCGTCGTAATAAACCTGGCCGTCCTTAGCGGGATCGTCTGAACCTAAATAAAGTCTTACGCCATAAAAAGTACCGGACGTGCTCGACGCCGTGGTCGTAAATTGATGAATAATTCGTTGCCAACCGTTATTAGCCGTGTCTGTATAAGTCGCGAGTAACTTCCCGTCCGTACGCGCATACTTATTAGTTGTTCCCCAGAAACCATAAACATAAACTTTCGCCGCTAAACCCGCGCCCTTAGTATTAACCAAATAATTAATGTAATAGGTTTTATCGGTTAGTAAGGAAATCTTATTTTTCGGCGACTGCGGCGACATTAAATAAGCGGCTGGGACTTTCAAGAACGCCTTGCCATGCGCCGGATAATCAGTCGGCGTGACATCGGGTTCACGTACTAAATTATCAACAATTAAATTCTTACTCACACCGCAAGCACTCGCATTATCTGCTCGTTCGCAACTTAAAGCCGGGACGCTGTCTTCAAAGTCAAAATGCGCATCGGAATTAAGTCCCACTTCCGGCATCTGATCAATATAATAATTACCAATTAGAGAGTAGCCGGTCGAATTCTTATCAGTCGAAGAATCAAATTGCCTAACATCGGAGGGCGTATTATCAAAACTCGCGCACTCCCCTTTATCATCTAAGCGCGTACATTCGCCGACCGCGTAACAAGTCTTCGCATTAGTCTGCGGATCTTTAACATAAGTTAAACAGTCCAACCATTTCGAGCAGACCCTTTCTGGTTTAACCTTAATTAATTGATTAGCCGTACAAGAACCGACCTTCGTATTATCGCAAGTGGCTGGCGCCTGACCATAAGCGGTCTGATAAGCATCCCAACCCGAACTTAAATTGGCCAAACCCGAAGCATTAGCGCTTCGCTCATTAAAGAGAACACAACCATTATCAAAACCGGCTATCCCATTACAGCTTTTCTTATCGACATTAGAACTGATTTGATAGTCTAAAGAAGCCTCTCTAATTTCGATAGTGCGACCGTTATAACCGCCTGTTAAACTTATCCGGTAATTACTCAAAGAATTGAAGAAGAGGTGTTGGTTAGGTCCGGTCGGAATCGTTAAACTCGTCGTACTGGTCCCGAAAGTATTATTAGTTAAGAGCGGTTTAACTCCGCTCACAAAATTTAAAGTTGCGGCGGCCGGATTCTGTCCGTCCGCGGAAACAATTGAGAAAATATACAATTTATTCGGTGTTAAATTAACGACTTGCTGATTATTAGCTAAGGTTTGACCATTCCATTTTTCTGGGCTCGCCGCGCCCCAACCGGCGCGAGTACTAGCACCCGAAGTCACTTCAAAACCGGAATTATAAACGAGATTGGGCATGAAGCTAGAAACCGGATCAATATATTCGGTACAACCCGAGGCGTTAGAACTACAAATACCAGCCGCTTGGTCCGGTGCGGCCACCTGATTACCGGCCCCGCCCCAACCGATCGTCTTATTGTATGAAATCGAACAGGCATAATCATTCGTATCGTTTATACACGGCGCGCCGCTACAGTCTGCTGTCGAAGAACAAACCGTTCCATTTTTTTCTGTACCCTCTATTTTACCGTTACTATTAGTATCGCAGCGTTTTACGGCCGACTTATACCAACCCTTACCGTTAATCGCCGGGTCGCTCGCCGCTCGATAGACGCAAGTATTATTTCCGGGGTCTTTAAAGTAACTATAACCGCCGGCCTCATTTGTCCAAACGTTGCAACCGACCGCGGTTTGCGAACAAAGCGCCTGATTATAATTATTCGGATTATTATTTAAATAAACATCGGTATAATTTCCCGTACTCTGTTTTTGACCTAAACGACTGCAGCCCAAAGAGGCGTCATTACATGATTTAGCCGGATCATAAATGGCGTAAAGAGCACTATCGCCGGCCACCTTTACGCAATCTGCTTCGTTTGAATCGCAAACCCCATTTTGATTAGTATCGTTCCAAATGCCTGAACCATAGGGACCATAATTTTTCGTATCAATCATTTGTTCGCAACCAACCGAGGAGTTAGCGCAAAGCTGATTGAAATTATGGAGATTATGTTTGATGTTATTGCGATCCGCATACTGCGAGCAACCGAGATTAAAATTAGCGCCTTGATAAGCACCGAAAATATCGTAATAACAAACATCCGGAATCACGCTTGAATTCTGAATTAAATAATAACGATCGGTAATTTCCGTTAAGATAACATTATCCAGATAGAAATTATTATTGGCTGTAATGACTAAAACTTCATTCGGTCCGACGGCGTGAGTCAAACTGTCTAAATTCGCCTGATAAACTTGCCAGGCATCACCGCCTTTAACCGTTAAGGTGCCGGCTGGGTTAGCGCCGAAATAAGCCGCTTTGGCGCCCGCGGCATTATCTTTATTATAGAAATAAATGGTTAAAGTTGTGTCGCTCGAGGCGCGCGCTAAGAATTTAAGATTATACGCCGCGCCTTGATTAACCAAGGAAGAAACATTAACTTGCGCCGCGACGTTCGCACTCGCTAAAATCTGTTTAATCAGCGGCTGGCGACTCACATTAAAATTACTATTATAAGGAAGGCCAATAGATTCGCAGGTCGCCGCATTACCGCTATACAGCAAGGAATGACCGTCTTTATTATTAGAAACCGTACTTAAACTTAAGCCATTTAAACAATTCGAATACCAACCGGACAAACCGCTTTCAAAATCATAAGCCGCGGCCAGTTTAACATTACTACCGCTTGACCCATTATATTCGCGGCAACCATTCTGCTCTGCATCACAAACCTGACCTTCACCCGGAATAGCTTGGTATAAGCAAGCGCCGTGGTTAGAGTCCCAAGCTCCGCCATTTAAACAGACGTTACAAGCGCTGGTGCTAGCATCCCAGTGTTTATCCGCACCCGTACATTGCGCCTGCGTTAAAGTCGCATCAACATTCTTCGTGCTCAACCGATAATTATGACAATTATCCGAACAGGTAATTGTCCGAGAAATTAAATGATAAGAGACCGCGCCGGCGGCATTATAGAATTGCTGACAATCCGGATTATAGTCCGGGTTGGAAACCGGTAAATTATAAATCGTCGCATTACATAAGGCGCTATCATCCGTGGTCACGGCCGGGTTACCGCCGGCATCCTTTTCCAGAGTCTCCGCCGCCAATTGATAACCGTTGCCGTTGCCAGCCCAAGAATAAAAACTACCGCAGGAGGCCATGCTCGGCTTAATACATTGCTTCAAATAAGAATAATATTCTTTCTGTTCCCCGCCTTGTTGCGTCGTGTCCAAATTCGTAAATTCATTACAACCAACTGCTTCCGCGCCGCAGGTTTTAGCAGTCTTCGGCATTAAATTTTCGGCGGCCGGTGAATTGAAATAGGTGGCGCGAGAAATATATAAATCATAGCCAACGCATTGCGCCGGACAATAATCCGTGTCTTTAACTTTGGCGGGCACCGCAAAATTATCATTAGTATTGGTATATAATTCGCAACCAACTTCCGCGGCATTACATTTACGCGCAAAAGATGAACAAATCTCGGGTGCGTTGTTCTTTAAGGTATAATCTTTAGTCGCGCTAACCGCATCGTTATAACAAGTTTTTTCTAAATAAGGTGGTAATATCTTTTCATTAATCGGGAAAGAACCATAAGCGCTATAACCCGTGTCCCAATTACTCATTTCTAATTTAACATTCTTAACATATAAAATAACTTGGCCCGCCGCGCTCGAACCGGTTGTGTCACCATGGATATTAAAATCCGGAGCGTTATAAGTATTGGACGGCGTTCTGGTCACACTCAGGTGCTGCCAAGCGCTTCTAACCGTCGTGGTCGCGACCACGCTATTCGCGTCGGAACCAAGAACTAAATAAGCATGATCACCGGCCGCCAAATAAACATCCGCGCTTAAAGTATAGGACTGGCCAGGAATAATCTGAAGATTATCAGGTAAGAGCGAGCGGCTATGATTAGATTCGAGGCCGGCAATAATTTGCGTATTAACCGTTCCGTTAGCCTCTATTCTTAAAGCCTTGCCGCTTGTCCCAAGAATCCCCGGGTCTAAACTAGTATCAACAATTTCCGCTTGTAAGCTGGCACCACTCGCGTAGAGCGGCCAGTCATTAAGCAGGTTAGAAGTAGTCGAGGAACCAATTAAATCATTACTGAAATCCGAATCCATGACTAAATTAGCGCCCCAGGTCGGTTTAACGCGAAGCAAAGCGGTACAGCCTTCACTGGTTGCATCACATTCGCCGACTTTATTATTCAAATATAGATTCCGACTGGCATCCCAAATAACCGCGCCGCTCGAAGAAGCATAAGAACCAAACCAGGAATATTGGCGGCAACCGGCATTATTCGCATCGCAACCAGAATAATCTAAAGTGTTTTGTAAATAAGAAACATTCTGACCGCTCGGTGAGCTAAAAGTCTGGCAAGTATTATAAATCGGATCGCAGGAATCAGCCCCGAACGACCAGGTGCGTTTTTCTTCGTTGCAGTAACCATAAGCTTCGCAACTCCCGTCACTCTTTTCTTTAACGCAACTCTTGGTGTCACCGCAATAATCAGTGGCTCGTGTAATCGTTAGTGAACTTAAAATATCAGCCGTGCTACCCTGGCCTTTGATGCCCGGCGACGTCGCTAGACTAAGAATCTGCGCCCCGACACCTTGGCGGGCACAATAACTAAGCGGCGCTTTTAAGACCCAATTCGGATCAACTAGCCCCTGGCACCAAGCCTGATCTCGAGTATTAAAAGTTGAACTGAATTGATTATATTGATCGTTAGCGTCAAAACAAGAAACTAAATCATTAAGCGTAACTTTCTTTGAATTGGCTGGATCAGCATAAGCTTTTTGGATGGCCACTTCCCAGCCGACCGGGAGAATTCGATACTGGCGTAAAATAGAAATGTTACGCAAAGAATAATTATTGTCTTTGTTGTCTGGTGTTAATTGCCATTCCCCGTGTAAATAACCGCTCTTAATGGCTTCGGCCACAGTTTTGTGCTCGGTCACAGCCTGCATAAACTGTGTATCTAAAACACAATTAACCGGTCCGGGATTAAGAGGATTGGGGCAAATCGATAGCTGCGACAAGACGTCATAATTAGTCGAGACTCCGAAAGTGGGTTGAATTAAAACCGCGGTCGCTTCCTTAAGATTAGACTCGCCATATAAAACCGTATTGGCGTCGGTCTGCGGATTAGCTAGCGAAACTCCGCCGCCAGAGCTGTCATTAGTACTTTTTGTTTTGTTCGCCAAGTTCTTCATTAAGTTATCGAACAAAGACATGACTAATTGATTTAAGAAAATGTTCGCCGTATCAACTAAAATATCGCCAGTCGTTTTACCAAAATTACTTTGCTGCGCCGCGTTAGCTTTGTCTTGCGTGGTCTTCGCTGCTTCCGGCGTTCCTTTTAAAGATTTATCAATGCCTCTCACATCCAACCAACCTTTATTAGCCGTGGTTTGCGCCGTGGAATTAGCTTTCGCGGTGAGTTCCGCACTGGCCATATCCGTCCGCGCCTGCATAAAAATTCCCAAGTCATTACTGGTCGGGTCAAAGATGCCTTTAAAGTTATCTAAGAAGCTCGGATTCTGGTAGTCGGTTAATTTTTGATAAATATCAGTTCCGGCGTCACCCCAAGACTTAACCATTTGCGACGCGGTACAGTTTGGCGCCTGCGGTTGATTCTGTTGTACCAAACCCAAACCGATCTTAACTTTTACTTCGAGAGAAGAGGGGCTACAAACATTAAATGAGGTCCCGGCGCCGCCGGCCGAAACCGAGGCGTCAACATTGTTAGTCGAGGTCGAACTACCAATTCCGTTATTCGCAGCGCTAGCACAGCTGGTCGCCTTTGTACTACAAGCCTTATTACAATTTGTATATGCTGTTTCCGCCTCCGCTTCATCGCCAGAAGTTGAAGCTGGATCGTTCATTACCGCCCAGCGATTATCAATGCATTTTTCCTGACAGGCACTCAAAGAATCTTTACATGAAGTATCTGTATTTAAGCCATTAACAAAGCTTTCCACAAAAGTCCCGGCCGCTTCATCGCCTACTTGGGCCCAATACTTACCCCAATCCATGGTCACGAAGACTGGTTTTTGCCCGGAGGCCGCGCTGCCAATCCAATTGGCCGCGTCGTAAGCAATCTTATTTAAAGAAGTGCGCAAAACTTGTTGAAAGGCCATTGATCCGACTTTGACTAATAATTTTTGCAAAGTTTTCCATAAACTGTCTTTAACGGTAGTAATTGTGTTTGGAACAGAGGCGACTTCCGTAGAAATTACGGCCGCCTGCGCGTTAACTCTTTTCACCGGTATTGCTAAAATAGAAAAACCAAAAACAAAAAGCAGCAAAAAAATCGCAATCTTTTTGCTTATGCTTCTGCCGCTCTTCTTTGTCCTTCTAAAAGAAGAATCCATGTTTATTGACTATTTGTATTTTGATTCTGATTCTTTAAAGTATCCTGATAAGCATTAAGTAAATCCGTATCACTAATTTTATCTAGGGTCGCCTTATCTGCGCCGCTTGAGATTAGAAGTTGACGTAAGGCGGTCGCGTCCAGCTGACCACTCATCATACTCTGGAGAGCGGTCGAGTCAGTGCCGCTTGCGCTTAAAGTCGGAACGGCTGTTAAGTCCGTGGGGTTAGTCGTTGTAATCGACGAGGTGGCCACAATTGTCGTGGCGTTACAATTCCGTCCTTCGGCGCAAGTCGGATCAGTTCCCTGTTTAATTTCTTTAAGATCCGAAATACCGTCCGAATCCGAATCTTCTAAGTAGGGCGAAGTGTGATAAATATTTATTTCATCATAATCCGATAAACCGTCGCCGTCCGTATCAATATTATGAGTATTAATCACAGCGCTTGAAGTCACATTTTCTTTGGGCACGCTGAAAGGCTGTTTTAAATGGGAACGAAACTCTAAAACCCAAAAAATAACCACGGCTACACCCAAGAGAGCCAAGATTACGACCGCGGTTTTTTGCGGTTTGGGCATGTCCCGAAAACCTTGGGGTTGTTGATCCGCATTCATGAAATTATTATAACACAAAAGGGCTTAAACTATCAAACAATTTTTGCCAATCATCAAGACTTAAATCTTCCGCTCTAATTTTCGGGTTTAAGGCGCTTGCCGCGATGCTCTTTTCGACCAGACTAGGGCTAATTTTTAAACCAGCCGCCAGATTATTTTTAAGCATCTTTCGTTTCGCGCTAAAACCAATTTTAACGAGTTGAAAAAACCTCTTCTCTGCCGCTGCCCCAGCCATTCGTGGGAGGGGCGGAATAACAATTTTAATAATCGCGCTATCCACTTCCGGCGCCGGCCAAAAATTACCGGCTTTCACTTCCCGAATAATCTCCGGCGCGCCATAATACTGAACCGAGACGGCGAGAATACTCATATCCGGCGGCGTCGCCACAATGCGCTCGGCCACTTCTTTCTGGAGCATTAAAACCATTAGTTCCGGCTTGGCCGCGCTAGTTAAAAAATGACGCAAAAAAATCGACGTAATATTATAAGGTAAATTCGCGACAATCTTATAAGGACCAGAGAGATACGGTTTTAAATTTGCACGTAAAATGTCCTCATTAATTATCGTGATATTATTAACCGCCTGCGCATCGGTCGCCATCTTTAGATAAGCCGCGAGTTTATCATCAAGCTCCACGGCAATCACTTGCTTAACTTTAGCCGCTAACTTAGCGGTTAGGAAGCCTAAACCCGGACCAATTTCTAAAACCGTGTCTGTCGGCTTTAAATCTGCAGCCTTGACTATTTCGTCATAAATATGCTCATTGATTAAAAAATTCTGCCCCTTAGAACGACTAGGGACAATCTCAAATAAACGAGAAATTTCTTTAATTTTAGGTAATAAATCAGACATATGGTCGCCACTGCCTCACTATCGTCATCCCGCACTTGCTGCGGGATCTAATAGTATTGACAATTATATTAATATATGCTATAATGTACTATTAAAGTTCATTATATAATTTGATCGAAAAAACCCAAAAAAACCATGAAAACAAACCTTATTTCCGTCCTTATCGTTATCCTTGCCATTAGCGCAAGCTTCCTTCTCCCGGCCTGTAGTAAGAAGTCGGACATCAAGCCTGAAGTAAAAGATTATACTCGTATCGAAAACCAGAATTTTTCCCTGGGAACAACTGACCTCAAAGAAACCGGCGTAAACGGGGACAGTGTCTGGAAAGCTTATCCTTCGGGATATACTGGAAAGAATATTTATTACAAGGTTGATGGGCCGGATGAAATAACTGTTTTCATTCCAGGTAAAACCATTCCTTACATTCCTGGAGACGAATATCTCTTCACTCTGGCCGCCGCTAAAAAAGCCGTAGCCAAAGTCGGAAAGAAACTCCCCTCCTTCTCTATCCTTCGTGATTACTATTGGGGGCTTAACCAGGGCTGGTATAAAGAAGACTTACCGCACGTTGGAATCTTTGTTTGGCAACCAGCCAAAGCTACGGTCAACTCTTGGCTGTATCTCAAAGAACTGGCTTGGGGCATGTGGGCTGATGATGGGATAAGTAATTCCCTATTCTTCTACGCTCAGACCAGTGGCAACGGAAATCAGTTTCATTATAGCCGAGGTGACGTCTTTAACTCCCAGTTCATTGAAGAGTGTGGCGGTGATTCATTCTTCACCGGTCAGAAACTGCTCAGTGTACGCTGCGAGGTACCGGCAAATTAACCGCCGCTCAATCCTAACGGGTTAATGCTTTCGAAAGGCTGCTTACAATGTAAGCAGCTTTTTTCTTTATAAATATTGACAAAGACCCCCCCTTAATAAAATTTAAATTTTCTTCATAACCACTCTGCTATCATGCTTTTGTGGGCCCGGTAGCAGTTCTCAGCCTCAGCATTGACACCTGAGCCTTGGGGTGCAACTCCCCACGGGTCCACTAGGTTGACTGACATTGGTTAGTCTGCTAAAATAATATTGTCAATGCTGAGAAAAACTGTTATAGACTCGAAAAACATCCGCTCTTGAGCGGATTGTTTTTTTATTTAAAAACGATGTTTAATAATTTCCCCGGCACAAAAATTTTCTTAATAATTTCCTGACCGTCTAGCCATTTTTTAACAATTTCATTTTCCTGCGCCAAAGTCAGCGCCTCCGCTTCCGTAATATCCGCGGTCACGTTCAAAGTCGCGCGCAGTTTTCCATTAATTTGAACAACTAAATTAATTGTTTCATCTTTAATTAATTTTTTATCATAAACCGGCCAAGTCGATTTAAAGATGCTTTCCTTATTACCCAATTTCTCCCAAAGCTCTTCGGCTAGATGCGGGGCGAAGGGGGCAATAATTTGGAGCAGTGCCCCCTGCTCTTTTTTACTTAAAGGCCAAGCCTGATTAGTATTTAAATAATCCGTAATCTCATTTAATAAAATCATCATGGCCGAAACTGCGGTGTTAAGTCGAAAATTTTCAATATCCTCGCCAACCTTCTTAATCGTTTTATGGAGCATGGAAACAATTTTTTTATCTTCCTTAACTTTTTCCATTTCAAAAGCGACTGTTACCTTCTCCAAAAACTTCCGCGCCCCAATAAGCCCGTTTGTGCTCCAACTCGTCGCCTGTTCGAAAGGTCCCATAAACATTTCATAAACACGCATCGCGTCGGCTCCAAATTTCTCAACCATCTCATCCGGATTAATCACATTCCCCCAGCGCTTACTCATCTTTCGTCCATCTTCGCCCATGATGAGGCCAACATGTTTTAATTTCGTAAACGGCTCGTCGTAATTCACAACGCCAATATCATACAAGAACTTATGCCAGAAACGAGCGTAAATTAAATGACGTGTCGCATGCTCGGCGCCGCCAACATAAAAATCTACTGGCGACCAATATTTCTCAAGCTTTTTATCAACGAGTACCTTAGTATTCTTCGGATTAATATAACGTAAATAATACCAGGAAGACCCGGCCCATTGCGGCATGGTATTTGTTTCGCGCTTGGCCCCGCCGCCACATTTCGGGCATTTAACATTGACCCAGTCAGTGATTGCTGCGAGCGGCGACTCACCGGTTCCGGTCGGTTCATAACTTTCAACTTCCGGTAACCTAACTGGTAAATCTTTCTCCGGTACCGCCACCACGCCGCACTGCGCGCAGTGAATAAGCGGAATCGGTTCGCCCCAATATCTCTGACGGGAAAAAACCCAATCCTTTAATTTATAATTTATTTTTGACGCGCCTAATTTTTTCTTCGCTAGCCACTTCGTCATTTTTTCACGTGCTTCTTCGGAGCTTAAACCGGAAAATTCCTCGGAATCTTTTAAGACGCCGTCCTCGCAAGACGCTTCTCCGGTTTTTAATTCGCCGTCTGCTTGAAAAACCACTGGCTTAATTTCTAATTTATATTTCTGCGCAAAGGCAAAATCTCGTTCATCATGCGCCGGAACCGCCATGACCGCACCCGTGCCATAGGAATTTAAAACATAATCGGCGACAAAAATTTTTACTTCGGCCCGATTAAAAGGATTAATCGCTTTAAGACCTTGAAGCTCCACTCCGGTCTTGTCTTTATTTAGATCCGTGCGCTGTAAATTAGTTTTGTTCGCAACCGCTACCTGGTATTTTTCCACTTCGTTCCAGTTCGTAATTTTCTCCTTTAATTCTAAAACCAAATCGTTCTCCGGTGCTAGAACAACATAGGTGCAACCGAAAATCGTATCAACGCGCGTCGTATAAACGCGAATGGTCTTATCCGTTCCAATAATTTTAAAATCAATTTCCGCGCCTTCGCTCTTCCCAATCCAATTGCGTTGCATTTCCTTAATTGATTCTTCCCAGCCTTCTAATTTCTCTAAATCATTTAATAAGCGTTCGGCGTAATCCGTGATTTTTAGAACCCATTGGCGCAGCGGTTTCTGAATTACTTCACTTCCGCAACGTTCGCAATGACCATTTTCCAAATCTTCATTGGCCAAACCAGTTCGGCAAGACGGACACCAATTAATCGGTTCATTTGATTCATAGGCTAAACCTTTCTTAAACATTTCTAAGAAAATCCATTGCGTCCATTTATAATACTCCGGGTCAGTTGTATTTACTTCCCGCTCCCAATCATAAGAGAAACCTAAAATCTCTAATTGTTTTTTATAAGTCGCGACATTATGTTCGGTCGCCGTGCGCGGATGGACCTTATTAGCTAAGGCATAGTTTTCCGCCGGTAAGCCAAAGGCGTCAAAACCCATGGGATGTAAGACATTATAGCCCTGCATGAGGCGCAGCCGCGCTAAAATATCAGTCGCGATATAGCCTTTGGGATGACCGACATGCAGGCCAGCGCCCGAAGGGTATGGAAACATGTCCAAAATATAGTATTTTGGCTTTTTGGGATCGGTGCCAGTTTGATATAGTTTTTCTTTGACCCAGCGTTCCCGCCACTTTTTTTCTATTGCTTGATGATTATACATATATATAAATATTCGCACTAAAACTTTACAATAACCAGGCCATTTTGTCTATCTAATAAATAATCTTGACATTTAAGATTAAAGGTGATAATTTTAACTGTTAACCAGAGTATTAAATCTAAATATTAATCGTTCCTAAACAATCCAAAGTATGGAAACATTCCTTTCAATTCTCCTGGCTATCGCCACAATTATGGCGGTAATATTTTTCGTTAAATTATACAAAGTAGACAAAGCCCATTCGGCCTTGAAAAAAAGGATTACCGTGATGACTCTATTCCTTAATCATTTTATGGGGATGGACGAACTTGAGGGTAGCCTAGTTGATATGTTTTCCGGTTGGTCACTAATAGAAGTCGGACCTTTTCAGAATTTTATCCGGGAATATTATTATCAAAAAATTAAAAATATGTCTGGACTGTCCACGCTCGGCGGACTAATCAAGGAGATAAGATTATCAGACAAACACAAAAAATTCCTTATGCTGCTTCTAGGCGACGCCTTCCAGCAAATAACTTACCAGACAAATAACTTAGCCGATGTCTATTTGAACACGATCTGGACATTAGCTAAAAAGCCTTTGAGTGACAGCGATCTCGCCTCTTGCGAGATTGGGCGAGAGTATGTTAAAAATTGGTGCTCAAAACGTTCTCCCTCAAGTCGCGAATTCGTGGCCGCCTTTAAAGAAAAAAGTGAGAAATTAATTTCTGGACTCACTGAGGGAAGAATAAACGAAGGAAACACGAGTGAGGAGGAAAAAGAAAAAATTATTACCCTACTCAAAGCCGAGATAATCATTATTGAAAAATTATCTTAACATCAACGACGAACCCGGCTAAAAAACTAAAGCAAAACGGACCCCTGGGCCCGTTTTTTATTAGCCAAATGTTAATCTTGACACTTTAAATTAAAAGTGATAATTTTAAACATTACCGAATGTTAATTAACCAGAGCGTCAAATAAAGTACTAACTTTCTTTAAAAATTTTAACCCATGAACTCGATAAGTATTATTATTGTCATTGCCGTTATTCTGGCCATTATTTTTTTGGTCGGTCTGATCATGGTTATTCAAAGCAAACACCTGCGGAGAGAATCTCAGCGGTCAAAGGATCTGGAAAAAATCGTCAACGTCAGCAGATGGTTTTTATCTTATTTTTGTACCGGAGTTCCGCATAATGATTATGCGCCGTTTCGTCTTCTTAGTAAGGCGCCATTTATTAAAGCCAAAGAATATTTTTCTAAAAGCCTTCGCAAGTACTTGTCCAATCAGATAAGCAAACAAGACCTGACATTTCTGGGAATGGTCATCCAAGACTTCTCCGAAATAAACAATCGGGAAATGTTTTCCAGTCCAGAAGACTTCGATAATTTTACCAACTGGTTTGAGGGTGCCCTGGATTCCGCCATGGTAGAATTAAAAGATGATATGCCCCGCGCCACAACCATGTATCTGAATACCCTCTTAAGCGGTATGCCCGGTTTAAATGTTCCTTGTCTGGACGAAGGGAAAAAATATTTCGAAAGGATTCCCTTGTCGGACAGCGAGTGGGCAAAACAATTTTTTGCCGGGCTTCAACATGAGATAGAGAAACATAATACTTTCGAACCAAACTGGCTGTCTGAAAATAGTAAAGCTATTCTGACCGGCGAGCTGCTCAAACTTCAACATCGACTCGGTCTCGATTCCGAAGAAGGAAAAAAAGATTAAAATTCAAGAAATACAAAAACAAAACCGGAACAAAATTCCGGTTTTTTTATTTTCCCTATATTTTTCCTTAATTTATCTCTACTCCCACCGGCGCATGATCCGAGCCCGTGACCTGATCTAAAATATAAGCCTTTTTCACCGTCTTCTTTAGTCGATCCGACACACAGAAATAATCAATCCGCCAACCGACGTTACGCGCTCGCGCCCCGGCCCGAAAACTCCACCAGGAATACTGGACCTTCTGACCGTTAACCATCCGAAAAGTATCAACAAAACCCGCCTTCAAAAATTTTGTCATCCAAGTTCTTTCTTCGCTTGTATAACCAGGATTCCCCTCATTCTCTTTAGGCCGCGCTAAATCAATTGGTTCATGCGCGACATTATAATCGCCAGTCAGAATAACCGGTTTTTTCTTCTCCAATTTCTTAATATACTTCAATAATTCTTCATTGAATTCGACTTTATAGCCGAGCCGGGTGAGTTCATGATTAGAGTTCGGAAAATAAACATTCAAGAGATAAAATTTCTTGAGTTCTAGGGTTTGAACCCGTCCTTCGCGGTCAAATTTCTTAATGCCGAAACCATTTTTGATGCCCAAAACCTCTTTAAAACCGGCTTTAACTAAAATTGCTGTTCCGCTATAGCCTGGCCGCTCCGCCGGGTTCCAATATTCCTTATAAGCAGCAAAGTCGAACTCGGTTTCTTCCCGCGCCGCGTTTGAAATTTTTATCTCTTGCAAGCATAAAATATCTGGCTCGTACGACCGCAAAAACCCGAGCAAACCCTTCTTCGCGACCGCCCTAATTCCATTGACATTCCAAGAGATTATTTTCATAAATTATGTTATAATGAAAGTATAATTAAATTTAAATGCTTTTACAATGAGCCTCGAAGAAAGATTAAAGTATGCCGCCATTAAGGCGCGCCACACCAACCTCCTTCGCCCCTGGTATAAAAAGTGGTGGGGGATTTTAATTTTACTCATCCTAGTTATCGTCTTAGTTTTTTTAATCGCCTCGGGAATTTACGTCATGAATAAAATAAAAGAGATTAAACAAGGCGGCACCCAGGCCGACGCCCAAGCCCAAACACAGGCTTATCTGGCGGCCGTAAACGGAGATGGCAGTGATTATTTCATCGGCGCTTCTAATCCGAAAGCGGTTATCATTGAATTCGGTGATTTTGCCTGTCCTTTCTGTTTACAGTCCGAACCCGGCTTAGAACAAATCATTAAAACCTATCCGGATAAAGTAAAACTCGTCTGGCGCGATTATCCTTTGCATGAAACTTCCGTTGATTTGGCTCTCGGTGCGCGTTGCGCCGGTGATCAGGGCCAATTCTGGGATTTTCATGATCTCCTCTTTAGCCATCAGGCTCAAATGGCAACTTCAACCGGCGCGGACTTAACCGCACAGCTCAAAGCTTTGGCCGGAACTTTAAGTATTGACCAAACTAAATTTGCGACTTGTCTAGACGCCAGACAAAATTTGGCCAGAATAAAAAAAGATTATGACGATGGTGTTGCCTTACAAATTCAAGGTACACCCACCTGGTTTATTAATAATTATCCCATTACCGGCGTCATCCCGGCCGATAAGTTCCCCGGTTTGATTCAAGGTTTAATTAAATAATATGGAGCAGATTCGTATTCACGGCCGGGGCGGCCAAGGAGTAGTCACCGCGGCGGAATTAATTGCTCTGGCGGCTTTTTATGAGGGGCGAGAAGCTCAGGCCTTCCCCAATTTTGGCGTCGAAAGAACCGGCGCGCCGATTCAATCCTATGTTCGGGTTTCCGACGAACCAATTATTACTCGCGAACAAATTTATGAGCCGACAATTTTGATTATTCAAGATGCTACCCTACTAGACACGGTTGATGTTTTTAAAGGAGCAACAAAAGATACTCAAATAATTATTAATGCCGAAGGAAATCGCTGGCCAAATTTAAAAATGCCGAGTAAACATATTTATTTCTGTCCGGTTACAGCAATTGCTCTTAAAATCTTTGGTAAAAATATTGTTAATACGGTAATTCTCGGTGCCTTTGCAAAAGATACAAAATTAGTCAGTCTTGAATCCTTAAAAAAAGCGATTGCCGAAAAATTCGCGGCCAAAGGCCAAGGAATTATCGACAAAAATATTCAAGCCATTACTCAAGCTTATGAAAGATAACAAACCAAATTTAATTACCAAGCCAAATACGACCTTAAATAATAAAACTGGGCCTTGGCGCACGAGCCGACCGGTCACGGATTATAATATCTGCATTGGCTGCGCTTTATGTTCAAAAATTTGTCCGGAAGCTTGCATTGCGATGGTTGATGTTCCAGATAAACCAGGGAAAAAGCAACCGGTGACGGATTACGATTATTGCAAAGGCTGCGCTTTATGCGTCCACGAATGTCCGGTCAAAGCGATTAAAATGGTCGCTGATTATTAATTTTTTTATGAAACCCAATACTCATATCTACGAAGGTTCACATGCGATTGCTCTAACGATTAAAAATATCGCCCCCGCCGTCGTGTCTGCCTATCCAATTACGCCACAAACCCATATTGTCGAAGACTTAGCAAAGCTTAAGGCCGACGGTCAGGCGAATTTCGAATACGTGCGCGCCGAAAGTGAATTCGCGGCCGCTTCGATTATTCTTGGTGCTTCCGCGACTGGCGTCCGCGTTTATAGCGCGACGAGTTCTCAGGGGCTACTCCTCATGACCGAGGTCTTATATAATATCGCCGGCCTGCGCCTCCCCATTGTTATGACCTGCGCGAACCGGGCGGTCTCGGCGCCGATTAATATCTGGAACGATCATAGCGATGTAATGAGTATTCGCGATGCCGGTTGGATTCAATTTTTTGCCAGCGATAACCAGGAAGCGATTGAACAACATATCTTAGCTTATAAAATTGCGGAAAGATTAAACCTACCGGTCATGGTTAACGTCGACGGTTATATTCTGACGCATGCCTACGAGCCAGTTTCTATTCCTTCGCCGGAATTAATAAAAAAATATCTACCGGCCTACCAGCCGGCGGACGATACTTATCTTAATCCGGAAAGTCCGGTTACTTTCGGCGCTTTCTTTACACCCGCGAATTATTTAGAAACGCGATCGGATTTACAAAACGATCTCTTGACTAGCTTAGACGAGATAAAAAAAGAATATAAATTATTAAAAAAAATTATTGGCGGCGGCGGAGAAGATAATGGTCTCGTCGAATACTACGGCCCGAAAAATCCGGAAACGATTTTAGTTGCCATGGGCTCGATGATTGGCACGATGCGCGAAACAATTAAAAAATATCCGCGCGTCGGAATTTTGAAAATAAAAGTTTTCCGCCCCTTCCCGGAAGAAACCATCATTAAGAATTTCCGGGGCGCCAAAAATATCGCGGTCATGGAAAAAGCGATTAGTCTCGGTCACTACGGTCCGCTGTTTACTGACTTAAAG
>CAIQRY010000066.1 GCA_903874345.1 uncultured bacterium | reverse complement strand
TGGAGGAGCTCTATCAATATTTTCCCAATCGTATTTTCCGTTCCGTTATTCCGCGCAGCGTTCGGCTCGCCGAAGCGCCGAGCTATGGTCGTTCTATTCTGCATTACGACCCGAAATCGAAAGGCGGTAAAGCCTACGAAGGATTAGCTCGAGAAATATTAAGTTTAGAAAAATAAATTTATAATTCTCAATTATTAATTGATAATTAAATCATATGCCTCAAGGTTTGGGCCGCGGACTCGGCTCCTTAATCCCTAAAAAAACCGTGACTTACGGTCAAAATCCCTTCCAAAACAATAATCCGGAAGAGACGGTAATGGTCATGAATGATCAGGATCGGATTTTGCGTATCGCGCCGGACAGAATTGATTTTAATCCGCAACAGCCTCGAACGCATTTTTTAGAGAGTGCTTTAAATGATTTGGCCGAGTCGATTAGACAGCATGGTATTATTCAGCCCTTGGTCGTAACTAAAAAAGGAGAAAGATATGAACTCATCGCCGGCGAACGTCGTTTGCGTAGTGCTCGGCTCGTGGGCTTAAAAGAAGTACCGGTCATTGTCCGTGAAGAAAAAGCGCAGAAAAAACTAGAGATCGCTTTAATTGAAAATTTGCAACGCGAAGATTTGAACTTGATGGAAACCGCCCGTGCTTATAAACGTTTACTTGACGAATTTAATATTACTCAAGAAGAAGTGGCAAAAAAAGTCGGTAAAGCCCGTTCGAGTGTCGCTAATATTTTACGACTTTTGAATTTACCTGGTCCGATTCAAGATGCCCTATCGGCTGGAAAAATTACCGAGGCGCACGCAAAATATTTACTTGGTTTAGAAAGTGAAGCGAAGCAGCTAGTCATGCTTAAAAAGATTTTACGTCAGAACCTAACCGTCGCGGAAACTGATAAAGAAATTAAACGTTTGGGCGGGACCAAGGAAGCCCGGGTTAAGGATTATTTTGACCGGGCCAAAGAGGAAGAGCTCGGCGAATATTTAAGCACGAAAGTCGAGATTAAAAGGCAAGGGAAGGGCGGGAAAATTTTCGTTGATTTCTATAGCGAAGAAGAATTGAACGAAATACTTAAGAAGATAAAATAGTTACCACGATAAAATAAAAAAGGAGAGCGTTAGCTCTCTTTTTTAAATAAAAAAACAAGGGGCTCAGTAATGAGGAACCCCTTGCCGTAAACAAAAAAAATAGAATAATGAACAAGCTCTTGGGCACTTTGAACTATTAAGAGTCCATAGCTTCGGCGCATAGCTATTATTGGTGGTTTCTTGCTAACCGTTTAACCTTCACCTTGCGGTTTAGGATTACCGATAGTTATCGCTATATCTCTGCCTTAGCCTTAGCTAATGGTCTGGGTGATCCCTTTCGGCTTTTAGCACTGCCGGCTTTAAAGATCCACTTATTTTTAGCAAAATGGCAGCGTTCAGTGCCGTCCATTCGGACAAACCTTCCCGCCACTTGTTCATTTGAGAAGAAAAAGAGCAAATATGAGTATTGCTCTCATTGCATTAAAAAAGAACTTATTATATTTGATGTATTTATTATAAATTTACCTTCTAAAAATGTCAATAATCCCTAAAATCGGTTCATTTGCCATCCTTAAGTTCTTATACTAAAATGATAACGTCTTAATAAACTCATGTCTTTTGTCCACCTCCACAATCATAGCCATTATTCCTTGCTCGACGGCCTAACCAAGCTGGAGGAGATGATTAATTTTGCCAAAGAGCAGGGTGCGCCGGCCGTGGCCCTGACCGATCACGGTAACATGTACGGAGCCATAGAATTCTATCAGAAGGCTAAAAAGGCCGGTCTGAAGCCGATTATCGGGGTTGAGGCCTATTTGGCGCCAGGTTCGCGGTTTGATAAGAATACCCGGGAAGACGGCCGTAGTTATCATCTCTTACTACTCGCTAAAAACGAGCTGGGCTATAAAAATTTAATTAAATTAGTCTCGAGCGCGCACCTTGAGGGTTTTTATTATAAGCCGCGTATCGATTGGGAACTTTTAAAAATGTACCATGAGGGTTTAATCGCCTCTTCCGCCTGTTTGGCCGGAGAAATTCCGCGTTTGATTATGGCCGATAAATTAAGCGAAGCGAAAAAACGAATTTTAGAATATAGCGAATTATTTGGTCCGGGTAACTATTATTTGGAACTCATGGATCATCCGGAATTGGGCGAGGAGCACGCCAAGGTTATGGCCCAGCTGCTTAAGTTTTCAAAGGAATTAAAGATTCCGGTCATCGCTACAAATGACGTCCATTATTTTAAGAAAGAGGATGCGGAAGCGCAGGATATTCTACTCTGTCTTCAGAATAAGAAGAAAATAACCGATACCGATCGGATGAAAATGCTTGGGTTGGGCGATTATTCGATGCGTTCGAATTCAGAGATGATCGCCGCTTTTAAACATGCTCCAGAAGCGATTACCAATACTTTAAAGATTGCCGAGATGTGCAATCTCGAATTGGAATTAGGGAATATCCAATTGCCGCATTTTGAAGTCCCGGCCGGTTATGACGGTAACTCTTATTTGAGAGAGTGGTGTCTAAAAGGAATTGGCAAGCGTTACCCGCAAGCCTCGGTCGCGGAATTAAAGAAAATTAATGAACGCTTAGACTATGAGCTTTCGGTCGTGACGAAAATGGGCTGGCCTTCTTACTTTTTAATCGTGGCGGATTTTATCAATTGGGCGAAAGACAATAAGATTGTCGTCGGTCCGGGTCGTGGTTCAGCGGCCGGTTCTTTAGTTTGTTATTTAACCGGGATTACTAATCTTGATCCTCTAAAATACGATCTGCTTTTTGAACGTTTTTTAAATCCTGATCGCATTTCCATGCCTGATATCGATATGGATTTTGCGGATGTACGTCGCAATGAAGTTTTGAATTATGTCGGTGACAAATATGGTCACGATCATGTGGCGCAGATTATCACTTTTGGAACCATGGCGGCGCGAGCGGCCGTGCGCGATGTCGGTCGCGTCCTGGATGAACCTTATGAATATTGCGATCGTATTTCCAAGAGCATTCCGATGTTCATGAAGCTGGAAGAAGCGATTAAGACCGTGCCGGAGGTTCGGGATATGTATAATAATGAAGCGGCGGCTAAAAAAATTCTCGATTATGCTCGTCGCCTTGAAGGCGTAGCGCGTCATTCTTCGACGCACGCTTGCGGCGTTTTAATTACTAAGAACCCCCTAACCGATTATGTGCCAATTCAGTATGCCTCTTCGTCGGATCGGACGATTATCTCGCAGTATTCTTTGCATCCGATCGAGGATCTCGGTTTATTAAAAATGGATTTTTTAGGTTTAAAGAATTTAACGATTATCGAATCCGCTTTGCGAATTATTAAAAATACGCGCGGCTTAGAAATTGATATTGACACTATTCCGCTTGATGATGCGTCCGCTTATAAATTATTTCAGGAGGGTGGCACGACCGGCGTCTTTCAGTTTGAATCATCCGGCATGAAAAGATATTTGCGTGAATTAAAACCGACTAGTTTTGAAGATATTATCGCGATGGTTGCTCTGTATCGTCCTGGACCCATGGAATGGATTCCGGATTATATTGCCGGTAAACACGAAAAGAAAAAAGTCGCCTATCTTCATCCGAAACTCGCGCCGATTCTGGAAAAAACCTATGGGGTCGCGATTTATCAGGAACAAGTCATGCAAATCGCTCGCGATTTAGCCGGATTTACCATGGGACAGGCCGATGTTTTACGCAAAGCCATGGGTAAAAAAATTGCCTCGCTCTTGGCGGAACAGAAGGAAAAGTTTATTGAAGGCTGCGTCAAAAATGGCGTTTATAAGGAATTAGCTGAAAAAGTTTTTTCTTTTATCGAACCCTTCGCGGGTTATGGCTTTAATCGCAGTCATGCCGCCTGTTATGCCTTAATTGGTTACCAAACTGCTTATTTAAAAGCCCATTGGCCGGTCGAATTTATGGCCGCACTCTTAACCTCGGATCAGGGCGATACCGATCGCGTCGCGATTGAAATCGAAGAATGTCGTAACATGGGGATTAAAATTATGGCGCCGGATATTAATGAATCATTTGCAACCTTTACGGTCGTTACGGCTGGGACTAAAGAAAATCGGGCTGTGGCAGCCAACGAAAAAGTGGAAACGATTCGTTTCGGATTAAACGCGATTAAAAACGTCGGTGAACATATTGTCGAAGTTTTGATTAAAGAGAGGAAAACTAACGGCCCGTTCAAAGATATTTTTGATTTATTAGAACGAGTGACAGATAAAGATTTGAATAAAAAATCCCTAGAGAGTTTAACTAAGAGCGGCGCCCTGGATAATTTTGGCGAACGCGGCCAGCTCTTATCCAACATGGAAAAATTATTGAACTATAATAAGGAATTAGCTAAAAGTCGGGACAATAAACAGGTTAGTTTGTTTGCCGATTTGCCAACCGCGGCCGGACCGGGTGCCAGTTTAAATCCCGCGCCACCCGCGGATAAAAATGAAAAATTAAATTGGGAAAAAGAATTATTAGGTTTGTATATTAGTGAACATCCCATCAATGCCTTCCGTCCTTATTTGG
>CAIQRY010000065.1 GCA_903874345.1 uncultured bacterium | reverse complement strand
TGACGCGGCGAATGAAGCGGCAACCATCATCGCGATAAATAAGAAAAGTAGCCAGTGTATCGGGTGATTGATAACAACGGAATAATATCCGTAAATAATCCCCGGTAGCCCCAAAAAGTCGCCGAAAGTCTGAGCATAGAAATCCTGCCAGTAAAGGAAGGATTGTTTTGTGCTCGGAATTATCGATCCTCTTTCAGGGATTCTTCCATTAAGGCGGTCAAATCTTTGAGCCATGTATTGCGCCAGGCAATAAAGCATATTGAAAAGTACAATGACGATTAAAATCGTCCAATCTATCTTTTCCATTTCTGACAGGTATTGGTGAAACAACGAGTTTGATTAAGGGTATTTTATCATTATATTTTGTTTTTGTCAACCTTTATTTAATCAATAAATTATATTATACTAAAACTAGGGAAAAGTTGTGAAAACTTTTATTTTTTAATTTATTAAACATTAGCTTAATTATATATGAGTTTTATTGATCAGATTTTCGGTGATGCTAACGCCAAAATCGTGAAGGCGATGAAGCCGACTTTGGACAAAATAAATAGTCTTGAACCAGAGTGTCAGAAACTAGATGAAGCCGGCTTAAAAGCGAAAACTCAGGAGTTTAAAGACCGTTTAGCCAAAGGTGAAACTTTGGATAATATTTTGCCTGAGGCTTTTGCTTTAACGCGCGAAGCCGCTCGCCGCATTTTAGGCCAGCGGCATTTTGACGTACAGCTCGTCGGCGGCATGGTTTTGCATCGCGGTCAGATTGCGGAAATGAAAACCGGGGAAGGAAAAACTTTGGTTGCGA
Source organism: uncultured bacterium (assembly GCA_903874345.1). Classification (GTDB taxonomy): domain Bacteria; phylum Patescibacteriota; class Patescibacteriia; order Patescibacteriales; family UBA12465; genus UBA12465. Next base: position 76,456 of record CAIQRY010000065.1, on the reverse strand, counting down.
CTTTGCCTTTGTATCTTAACGCTTTAGCCGGCCGAGGAGCGCATCTTATTACCGTGAACGATTATTTGGCGCGTTTAGGCGCGGGTTGGATGGCCCCGGTTTTTTATGCTCTAGGACTAACGACCGGTGTCATTGTCCATGAAAATGCTTTTGTCTATGATCCGGAATATATTGACGAAACACAGTATGACGACCGTTTAAAACATTTTAAAAAGATTCCGCGCCGTGACGCTTATTATTGCGATATCACTTACGGCACAAATAACGAATTTGGTTTCGATTATTTGCGCGATAACATGATTTATACGCTTGATCAGGCCGTGCAGCGCGATTTGTATTATGCGATTGTCGATGAAATTGACTCAATTTTAATCGATGAAGCGCGCACCCCGCTCATTATTTCCGCACCGGCCGAAGAATCGACTGACAAATATTTTAAATTCGCGCAGATTGTATCGCGCTTGGAAGAAAATGACGATTATAACGTCGATGAAAAAATGCGCGCCGCGACTTTAACCGAAGGCGGGATTGCGAAAGTAGAAAAGATTTTGGGCCTCGGTAATATTTATGTCGAAGGCGGCGTGCGAGAAGTTCATCATTTAGAGCAGGCTTTAAAAGCGCGCGTTTTATTTAAACGCGATAAGGACTACGTGGTTAAAGACGGCGAAATTATTATTGTCGACGAGTTTACCGGCCGTTTAATGCCGGGTCGCCGTTATAGCGAGGGTTTGCATCAGGCGATTGAAGCCAAGGAAGGCGTGAAGGTTCAAAAAGAATCGCGGACCATGGCGACGATTACTTTTCAAAATTTATTCCGCATGTATCAGAAACTGTCCGGTATGACTGGAACCGCCGCGACGGAAGCCGAAGAATTTCATAAAATTTATAATTTAGACACGATCGTTATTCCGACCAACCGAACCAATGTCCGCAAGGATTTAAATGACTTAATTTATCGCACCGAATTGGATAAACTTAACGCGGTTATTCGCGACGTCAAAGAAAGAAATAAAAAAGGTCAGCCGGTTCTAATCGGGACAATTTCCATTGAGAAGAATGAGGTTTTTACCGAGCTTATGGAGCGCGAAGGTTTGCGGCCGCAAATGTTAAACGCCAAGAACCATCAAAAAGAGGCCGAAATTATTGCTCAAGCCGGGCGTAAAGGCGCTATTACCTTAGCCACAAACATGGCTGGTCGCGGCGTTGATATTATTTTAGGCGGCAATCCGCCGGTCGAAGCCGAGCAGAAAGAAGTTCGCGATTTAGGCGGTCTACATGTTATTGGTACCGAGCGTCATGAGTCCCGCCGCATTGATAATCAGCTGCGCGGTCGCGCCGGTCGTCAAGGAGATCCCGGTTCGTCGCAGTTTTATGTTTCGACCGATGATGATTTGATGCGTATTTTTGGCGGCGAGCGCATGAAAAATTTAATGCATACCTTACGCGTGCCGGCCGATATGCCGATTGAAAACAAAATGATTTCAAAATCGATTGAGTCGGCGCAAAAGAAAGTCGAAGGCAATAATTTTGATATTCGAAAACATTTAGTCGAATATGATGACGTCATTAATAAGCATCGTACCGCGATTTATAAACGCCGCCGAGAAATTATTGAAATGACCGAAGGCGGGAGCGCGACGAAGGGGGAAACGGAAACGCGAACCCTATCAACGATTATTTTAGAGATGGTGGCTGACGAAATTTCAAGGCTCGTTAATTTCCATGCGGCCGCGGATCAAGCCGCGGACTGGAATATTCAGGAAATTTATGAAACCGTGCGCACGATTTGGAACGCCGGAGAAGAAGTAAAAAATAAATTAGGAGAGCTTATTAAAGAAACAATCGCGAAAGATAAAATCCGCGAAGCCATTATCAATTATTTAGTCACCGAGAGTCAGAATAAATACACGGCGGCGAGTGAACGTTTTGTTGGCGCGAGCTTTGAATTTAAAGAAATTGAAAAAAGCGTTTTAATCCGATCGCTAGACGAGATGTGGGTTGAACATTTGGAGACGATTGATTACTTGCGGCGCGGGATTGGACTACGCGGTTACGGGCAAAGAGATCCGCTGGTTGAATATAAGAAAGAGGCCTATCTCATGTATCAGGAATTAAATGGCTTGATTCAGAAACAGGTTGTTTATGGCATTTATAAAACAGCGGACGCCTTAGCGCTCGCCGCAAGCCAGGAAATAAAATTATTCTCTGATCAACCGGTGGCAAAATTAGAATTTACGGGCGCGCAGAAAGAAATGCAGCGCCAGGCGGCGGAGCGTAATACCGTTGACTTAGTCCATGAAAAAGTTAAGGACGAAAGCGGCCAAAAAGTCGGCCGAAATGACCCGTGCCCTTGCGGGAGCGGAAAAAAGTTTAAAAATTGTCATGGGAAATAAAAAATATGAATTTCGACGACCCCGCCAAAATAAACCGACCGAAAAATCCCTCGTTTGAAGAAAAACTGGAGACTTTTTTCTTGAACAATTTTGACAAGGAGAATGATCCGGAAAAAAGATTCGCTAATGTAATCAAGAATTTGCGGGTCTATGAAACAGAATCGCAGGGAGCGGTCACCGGTGAGGAAATCGATAAGATGGAAAAAGATTTGCGAATCGCCTGCAACGAATTAGATAAAAATATTTTTTTAAACAAATGTGTTGAGAGCGTGCAGTCCTTGATTAATTGGCGAAATCAGAATCCGCGACAATTTGAGGAAATGCAAAGAAAAAGATTTGTGGAAAATAGTGGTTTTATTCCAGTTAACGAAGTCGTTAGCTATGGTATTTGGGCGCGTGATGATAAGACGAGGAGCGCTCATATTCATGTCGCTCCCGGCGAAACTTTCGGCAATAAGGAAAAATTATTGCTCCTGCAAGATGGTTTAAAAAAATTAGCGGAAATTTTTCGGCAGGATGAAACCCTGAAAGTCTTGACCGCCACTTCTTGGCTCGTGGTCGCAAGACGTAATATTTTAGAACGGTTTGGGTTTACCGTGACGGGCGAGATTTCGGCCAAAGAAAAGGCCGAGATTTTTCCGGACGAAATCCGTCCGGTCGCGAAAGCTTATATGACGCGGGAAACATTGATAGAAAAATACTAATTATTATGGAACCGAATAAAGATTTATATTTTGTTGCCGTTAAAGTTTTCTTAACTGATAAGGAGGAGCGCCTTTTAATAACCAAAGATCGTTTTGGCGACTGGGATTTGCCCGGCGGCCGTTTGCGCGACAATGATTTCGCGACTCCCTTGGCCGAGGTCGTAAAAAGAAAAATGACCGAAGAATTGGGCGCGGCAGTCGAATATTCCTTAGGTGAACCATTGGTTTTTATGCGTCATGAACGCGAGGAAATATTAGCTGATAGCAGCCGGGCGACACGACGGATTTTTGCCATCGGTTATGAAGCAAAATATTCGGGCGGCGAAATTGTTCTCGGCCGGAATCATGAAAAATACGAATGGGTGTCGTGTGCCGACTTTAAGCCCGATGATTATTTTAAGGGTGGTTGGCTCCAGGGGGTTAGGGAATATTTACAATTAGTTCGTAATAATATTTTAAATTAAAAAAACATATGTTAGGTCATAATGAACAACTCCCGTCGTCTCAACCGCTCGAACGCGAACCGGTCGAGTTTATTGACCCCCTCGCGGAAATCGAGAAAGAGAAACAGGAAAAAAGAACCGCTGATAATATTTTTAAACTTAGAGAAAAATTGAACCAGCCCGCCGCGCCAGCGATCCCTGAAAAAGTCGTGCTCGAACCAGTTAATTCTGATTTGCCCTTAAAAGAAATTATTCAAAATAATTTAAGAGAAATTGAACAGAATAAAGCCGATAAGCTTCGGGAAAGCGCTCATGAGAAGTATAATCCTGATTTAGATGTTAAATCGCGCCAGTACAAGGATTAAATAAAAATTATCAAATATGTCAGAAACCATAAAAATGGAAGAGGATGTTTTAAAGTTTTGGAACAGCGCCAAAATTTTTGAACAATCCTTAAAAAAAGACGCGCCGCATGGTGACTACGTCTTTTATGACGGGCCGCCGTTTGCGACCGGGACGCCGCATTATGGTCATTTAGTCGCGAGTATTATGAAGGACGTCGTGCCGCGTTATTTTACGATGCAGGGTTACCGCGTCGAACGCAAATGGGGTTGGGATTGCCACGGATTACCAATTGAAAATATTGTCGAAAAAGAATTAGGGACGAAGACTAAAAAAGAAATTGAAGTCTTGGGCGTTTCTAAATTTAATGATCTCTGCCGCTCCAAGGTCTTAACTTACGTTGATGAATGGAAAAAAATAATCGGCCGTTTGGGTCGTTGGGCCGACATGGATAATGCCTATAAGACCATGGATTTGAGTTACATGGAAACGATTTGGTGGGCCTTGCGTCAGCTTTGGGACCAGGGCTTAGTTTATAAGGATTACCGCTCCATGCATATTTGTCCGCGTTGTGAAACAACTCTGTCGCAGTCCGAAGTCGCCGAAGGCTATCATGATATTAAAGATTTATCCTGTATCGCTAAATTCGAATTAACGGACGAACCCGGAACTTATGTTTTGGCCTGGACGACAACACCCTGGACCTTGATCGGTAACGTCGCCTTAGCCGTCGGAGAAGAAATTAAATACGTCAAAGTAAAACTGGAAAATAATTTTTATATTCTGGCGAAAGAACGTTTGGCCGAAATCATGAAAGATAAGATATATGAAGTAGTCAAAACGCTTGACGGCGACGAATTAGTCGGTAAAGCCTATAAACCGTTATTCGATTATTATGCAGCTGACCCCAAACTAGATAATCGCCCAAACGGCTGGAAAATTTATCACGCTGATTTTGTGACCACGACGGACGGGACCGGTGTCGTCCATATCGCGCCTGCTTTTGGCGAGGACGATATGAATTTGGGCAAGGCCAAGAAACTACCCTTTGTCCAACACGTCGGTCTCGATGGCGTCTTTAAACCGGAAGTCAAAGATTTTTTGGGACTGCATGTTAAGCCAATTAAAGATCATACTTCGACCGATGTGGAAATTATTAAATATTTAAGCGTGAAGGGATTATTATTCCATAAAGAGAAATACGAACATAGCTATCCACATTGCTGGCGCTGCGATACGCCGCTTATTAATTACGCGACTTCTTCCTGGTTCGTCAAAGTGACAAAAATTAAACCCGCGCTTTTAGATTATGCGGAAAAAATAAATTGGTCGCCGGATTATATTAAAAACGGCCGCTTCGGTAATTGGCTCGAAGGGGCGCGCGATTGGTCAATTTCTCGCCAACGTTTTTGGGCGAGCGCCATTCCGATTTGGGAATGCGCTTGTGGCGAGAGAATGATGATTGGGAGTGTCAAAGAACTCGAGGATTTAACGGGTCAAAAAATTACGGATATTCATAAAGATAAAGTTGATCCCCTGACTTTTCCGTGTCAGAAATGCGGCGGAACCATGAAACGTATAACGGACGTCATTGATTGCTGGTTCGAATCCGGCTCCATGCCTTACGCTCAGCTTCATTATCCCTTTGAGAATAAGGAAAAATTTGAAGCGAATTTTCCCGCGCAGTTTATTGCTGAAGGCGCTGATCAGACGCGCGCTTGGTTTTATTATTTACATGTTTTAGCTGGTGGTTTGAAAAAGACGCACGGCTTTAATAATGTGATTGTAAACGGCATCGTCCTGGCCGAAGACGGCAAGAAGATGTCGAAGCGCTTGCAGAATTATCCGGATCCCGCCGGGGTGATGGAAAAATATGGGGCGGACGCTTTGCGTTCGTATCTACTAGCTTCGCCGGTCATGCAGGCGGAGAATCTTAATTTTTCCGAGAAAGGAGTATCTGAGGCACTTCGAAAAAATTTGATGATTTTATGGAATGTTTATAAGTTCTATGAAATGTATGCGGCGGACGCTAAAGAAATTAAAGGCGAGAGCAAAAATATTTTAGATCAATGGATACTGGCTAAATTAAATTTATTGATTAAAGAAGTGACCGCGGCGATGGAGAGCTATAATTTGCCGAAAGCGATGCGACCGATAACTGAATTTAATGATGAATTATCGACTTGGTATTTACGCCGCAGCCGGGACCGTTTTAAGGCGGAGGATGAAAATGATAAACAAAACGCGCTCACCACGATGAAGTATGTTTTAACTGAACTCGCGAAATTAATTGCGCCGTTTATGCCGTTTATGGCCGAAAATCTTTGGCAGAAAGTGACGGGTCATAATTTTAAAGAAGAGAATAAGTCTGTTCATTTAGAGAAATGGCCGGTAGCGGCGAAGAATGGCAAAAAAATCGAGGCCGCTTTGGTAAATATGGACTTAACGCGCCATATTGTTGAGCTTGGGCTAGCGAAGCGCGATGTGGCCGGAATTAAGATTCGCCAGATGCTCGCCAAGATTACAATTGAGACTAAAGAAAAATTAGCGCCCGAGTATAATTATTTAATTAGCGACGAACTTAATGTTCAGACCGTTGTTTTTGCTAAAGCGTCTGATGATCAAATCTCGGTCGAACTCGATACCGTCATCACGCCAGAACTAAAACAAGAAGGCTTGAAGCGTGAAATCATCCGCTTTATTAATATGTTACGTAAGGAAGCTAATTTGTCGCTCGGTGACCGCGCGACGGTTTACTTTGTTGGCGTGAGCGATGAAATTAAAACCGTGATTGCTAAAATGAAAGTGGGAATCTTAAGAGAAACTCTAAGCGACGATATTTTGCTCGTTAATGAACTTCCGGCTATTTTAGCGAGCAAAGAAGTGAAGATTGATGAAGCGAAATTTATTTTAGGCCTCGTTAAGAAATAATATTAATCATATGACCATAAAACAGATTTACGATTTAGCGATTAAATTAGGTATGGCCGCGGATTTACGCGGTGCGGATAAGGTTAAGGCTTATTTAGCACGCGTTAAGAAGCAATACGATAATCTGCCGAAGAATAAACAGACGGAATTTGATCAGGAAAAATTAACGAACCCGTATTCCGATACTCGCGTCTTAACTGATAATGGAAAAAATATTAAGAAAGTTTTGGTTGGCGTTGATATGGAAGGAGCGGAATTATTACTCGCGAAGCAATTAGGTGATATTGATTTAGTTATGGCCCATCATCCCGAAGGGGAAGCCTTAGCCGACTTAGCCGATGTCATGGCGCTTCAGGCCCAGGTTCTAGCTTCTTATGGCTTGCCGATTAATATTGCCGAGTCTTTGACTAAACCGCGCATGAGCGAGGTTGATCGTGGTGTTTCGCCGGCTAACCATAACCGCAACGTCGATATGGCGAAACTCTTGGGACTGAATTTTATGTGCGTCCATACGCCGGCCGATAATCTCGGTGCAGAGTTTCTTTCCGATTTATTTAAAAAGAAGGCGAAGGAAATCGAAACCGTGGGCGATATTATTGAACTCTTAAAGACGATTCCGGAATACGCGGCGGCTGTGAAAATGAAAGCCGGCCCCATGATTTTTGCCGGAAGTGAAGAGCAGAGCTGCGGCAAAATTGTCGTCACCGAATTTACGGGCGGGACCTCTGGTTCGAAAGAAGTTTATGAAAAGATGGCCCAATACGGCTTCGGCACGATTATCAGTATGCATATGTCAGAAGAGCATCGTAAGGAAGCGGAGAAATATCATATTAATGTCGTCGTTGCCGGACATATGGCTTCGGATTCTTTAGGCTTAAATTTATTCCTAGATGAACTCGAGAAGAAGGGAGTGACGATTGTTCCGACGAGCGGTTTAATCCGCGTGAAACGTTTTAAGAAATAAATAAAAAATAGATATAAAAAAACCCTTGTGAACCAAGGGTTTTTTGTAAGTTTGGTCGGCAATTTAGCCGCCGAAAGGATAGCCGGAGGATTTTGGATAACGATAATCTTCCCGGGCTTGTCTTTTTTCTTCTTCGAGTTTTTGCACCGCCTCTTTGGCTTTTTCCTCCGAGAGGGATGAGCGGTATCCACCGAAAAGCAGGAGTGTCTCGATAATTAATGCAGATACAAGCAACCAAAACCAGATTTTATGATTTTCCAGACTTTCGGAGTTGGACTTGTAATTAATCAATTGTTGATCATATTTTTCCTGGAGCGCTTGAAATTTTGTTAAGAGCGTCGGATATTTTCTGCTTAATTCAAAGGAGCTCTTAGAGTATATCCCGTCCGGACCTTTAAGACACATGGGCCAGGCCGCTTTCGGTACATCAGCGGAGAGGAGGTAAATCGTGTTGGGATTTTCCATGATCTTGGTATAGACAATAATCGGTGAGCCGTGCATGGTATCAAGCACGTAAAGGGTAACGCGACTTCCTTCTTTAACGACCACGATGTCATAGGGAGAAGATAAGACAAAAGAGGATGAACTGATTAAGATAATAACCATAGCTGTCATCATGAGGCTAAACTTTTTCATGGGTTTTGTTTTTGGTAAGGGACTAGATTAACAAGAAATATTATTATATTATTCCATTTTTGTCAAATAAAGAAGGCCCCCACATGTAGTGAAGGCCTCGATTGAAGGGTTTTCGTTTTGGTTAATGACCGCGACGGCCGCGAATGGTACGAACGATAAGAGTTATGGTGACTATTACGCCAAAGGCAGTAATCCACCAGAAACCTAGTTTCCAATTATCGCCGCGGTTTTCCGACTGGATCAGTTCTTCGGTCATTCGGTTAGCGCGATCAAGCTCCGCTTTGTACTGTTCGTTAAGCTTCTCGAGCCGGCTGTCGTATATTCCGTCGTTACTTCCGGCGCACATAGCCCAGGCTGACTGTGGGACATCAAGGTTTTTGAGGGCGGCAACACTGGGATTTTCCATAACTGCGGATGAAAACACTGAGCTGGTTTCGTTGCTGTAGTATTCGATGGTATAAACCGTTACGTTCGTTCCTTTTTTAACAAGGACACAGTCGCTCTCAGCGTAAACGCCGATGGTGGAAAACATGGCCAGGGCCACGACAATAATCACAACAATTTTCTTCATGATTTCTGGTTTTGGGTTTGGTGAAATTAATTTTATAAATTGGGAAAGAGCGATGGGGTTTTTAGCTCTCTATATACTGGATTTCATTATGAAAATTATAGCATATTTAATAATTATTGTCAATATTTATTTAAATCCTAATCTATATTATACTGAATATATACTTAAAAATTGGCTAAAATAAATGAAAAAACTCGAATTACTGGCTCCGGCCGGAAATTTCTTAAAAATGGAGACCGCCTTCGCCTATGGGGCCGATGCGGTCTATTTGGGTATTCCGGATTTTTCTCTTCGGGTGCGCATTAATGATTTTGATTTGGCCGGGGTGGCCAAGGCCGTTAAATATGCCCATACGAGAGAGAAGAAGGTTTATGTTACGGTTAACATCTTTGCTCATAATAATCATTTAAAAAAGTTACCCGTTTATCTTAAGAAATTAAAATCTTTTAAAGTTGATGCTTTAATTGTTTCTGATCCGGGGATTATCGCCCTGATTAAGAAAGTTTGGCCCCGCGCGGAAATCCATTTATCAACGCAAGCGAACTGTACGAACCTCGAAGCCGTGAAATTTTGGCAGAAGCAAGGTTTAAAGCGTATTATCTTGGGTCGGGAAGTAACGCTTAAAGAAATTAAGGAAATTCACCGGGCTGTGCCGAAAATAGAACTTGAATATTTTGTGCATGGGGCGATGTGCATGGCTTATTCCGGGCGTTGCTTTTTATCAAAACTGCTTACTAACCGAAGTGGTAATCTTGGCGACTGCGCTCAACCCTGCCGCTGGGAATACGACGTGATGCTTAAGACCGGCGGGCATGATGAGGAATTAGAGCTGGTTGAAGAGAAACATGGCACTTATTTATTAAATTCGCGCGATCTTTGTCTCGTTAAATATTTAAAAGAATTAGCCGAGGCCGGGATTACGAGTTTTAAAATTGAAGGCCGAGCGAAAAGCGTTTATTATCAAGCCACGGTTTGCGGTATTTATCGTCGCGTTTTAAATTCAATCCTTAAAAAAACGCCAGTCGCAAAATTAAAAAGCGAATTAGAATATTTATATCAGGAACTCCTGACGAAACTCGTGCATCGCGGTTATACGACCGGATTTTTATTGGGCGGTCGCGGTGAGCAGAATATTAATAATTCACATGAAAAAAGCGCTTGGGAATTTTGCGGCCAAGTCGTCGCAACTCGTGACCGTAATCGTCTGTATTTCCGCGTCCATAACACTCTGAAAGCCGGTGACGAGATAGAGATTATTAGGCCGAATTATGATATAATAAAAATGTGTCCCGACGAACTTTGGGACGCGAAAAGCGGCCGCGTCATCAAGGAAGCGCATGGTGGCGGCGGGTCGCAGGTTTGCGCCTTAGAAATACCCAAGACAGTCGGGCTTATTCCGGCTCTAACAGTGATACGAAGAAAAATAAAATTATGATCGCTTATCTTAAAGGAAAAATAATTTATAAAACTCTGAACCATTTGGTTTTGGAAGTAAATGGCGTCGGCTATCAGATTTTTGTTGGTGAAAATTTTCTAAATGAACTAAGACTGGATACGGAAACAGAAATTTATATCCATCATGTGGTTCGCGAGGACGCGAGCGATTTATATGGTTTTAAAACGCGAGAAGATAAAGATTTATTTGAAATCTTGCTCACGGTTTCCGGCGTCGGTCCGAAATCCGGCCTCGGCGTTTTGTCTTTGTCTTCGGCCGGCGATATTAAAGAAGCGATTGTGCGCGGCGATGCGAATCTTTTGACGAAAGTATCGGGTATTGGCAAGAAGACGGCGGAGCGCATTGTCTTAGAATTAAAAAATAAAGTTTTGCGTCCGACCGGTAATTTGACGCCGCTGGAAGGCGGTAATTTCGGGAGTGATGAAATAGACGCCTTAATGTCTTTAGGCTATTCCTTAAGTGAGGCCCGGAGCGCTCTAAACGCGGTCGGCCCGGAAGTCTTAGATAGCGGCGAGCGCGTGAAAGCGGCCTTAAAGAAAATGCTGAGAAAATAAGCCTGATTCGGATTAAAAGTCAACTTTACAAGCGAGGTATTTTTGGTTAGGATATTAAAATATGAAACAATCTCAACTATTCACCCGGACGCTTAAAGAAGCGCCAAAAGATGAAACCAGTTTTAATGCTCAAACTTTGATTCGAGCCGGTTTTATTGATAAGGTCGGCGCTGGAATTTATACTTTTTTGCCCCTCGGTCTTCGCGTCATGTCTAAGATTACGAATATTATTCGCGAGGAGATTAACGCGGTCGGCGGTCAGGAGATTTTAATGCCGACGTTGGTCCCGAAAGAGAATTGGGTCGCGACCGGTCGTTGGGATAATTTTGACGCCTTATTTAAATTGCAGGGCTCGGATAAGAAAGAATATGCCTTAGGTGCGACGCACGAAGAAGTCGTGACGCCCTTGATTCAGAAATATGCTTTTTCTTATAAAGAATTGCCGATTGCTGTTTATCAAATCCAGACGAAATTACGTAATGAAAAAAGAGCGAAAGCCGGATTAATTCGCGGCCGCGAATTTTTAATGAAAGATTTATATTCTTTTCATACTAATCAAGCTGACCTCGACGCTTATTATGAAAAGGTTAAGGATGCTTATTTTAAGATTTATGAGCGCTTTGGTTTGGCCGATTTAACTTACCTGACTTATGCGTCGGGCGGTGCCTTCTCCAAATATTCTCATGAGTTTCAAACTTTAATTTCTGACGGGGAAGACCATATTTTTATTTGCGATAAATGTCATGTGGCCGTTAATCGGGAAATTATTGAGGAACAAAATACTTGCCCGGTTTGCCATAACCCGAAGCTCAAGGAAGAGAAGGGCGTGGAAGTCGGGAATATTTTCAAATTAGGGACGAAATTTTCCGCTGCCTTTGATTTCCGTTACCGCGATCAGGAAGGCCAGGAGCAGGATATTATTATGGGCTGCTACGGTATCGGTCCAAGTCGGCTCATGGGCACGATTGTCGAAGTTTATCATGACGAGAAGGGAATTATTTGGCCGGAAACGGTGGCGCCTTTTAAAGTTCATCTTTTATCTCTTAACGAAGACGAAGCCGCTCTAAAAATTTATGAGACCTTAACGCAGGCGGGGATTGAAGTTCTCTATGATGATCGTAATTTATCGGCGGGTGAAAAGTTCGCCGATGCGGATTTGATTGGCTGCCCCTATCGCGTACTTATCAGTGCCAAAACAATACAAGTGGATAGCGTGGAATTAAAAAAACGGGCGGAAGGGAAAAGCGAATTAATAAAGATTAAAGACCTGGTCGCAAAATTAAAATAAATTTTAAATAAAAATTATGTTCAATAATCTCCTCGGAAAATTCAGCCATGATTTAGGCATTGATTTAGGTACGAAAAATACCTTAGTTTATGTTGCTGACAAGGGGATTATTGTTAATGAGCCGAGCGTCGTCGCGATTAATAAACGGACGAATGAAATTTTGGAAGTCGGGGAAGCGGCGCGTAAAATGGTGGGCAAGACCCCTGGTCATATTGAAGCGATTAAGCCGCTCGTGGACGGTGTTATTTCTGACTTTGAAGTAACGGAAAAAATGTTGAAGTATTTTATTAATAAAGTGCACGCTGAAAATTTTACTTTGATTTCGCGCCCCCGTGTCGTGATTGGCATTCCGCTTGATTTAACCGAAGTCGAGAAGAAGGCGGTCGAGGACGCAGCCAAATCGGCCGGCGCGCGTAAAGTTTATTTAATTGAAGAAGCCATGGCGGCGGCCATTGGCGCCCGGCTACCGGTCACCGAGGCGACGGCAACCATGATTGTTGATATTGGCGGCGGAACTTCGGAAATCGCCGTGATTTCTTTGGGCGGCGTCGTTACTTGGAAATCCTTAAAATCAGCTGGTAATGAGTTTGATAATGACATTATTGAATATATTCGCGAGGAATTTAATATTTTAATCGGTGAACAATTAGCCGAGAGTATTAAGATTAGTGTCGGTTCCGCTGTCCCCTTGGAAACGCCGCAAGAGATTGAAGTCCGCGGCCGTGATTTATTAACTGGACTACCTAAAGCGGTGATGGTGACGGATAAGCAAATTCGCGAAGCGATTAGTCATACCGTCATGAAGATTATCGATAACATTAAAACGATTTTAGAAACAACGCCCCCGGAATTAGTATCGGATATTTATGAGCGGGGCCTGTATCTCTCGGGTGGCGGCGCCTTACTGCGCGGACTAGACAAAGCGATTGCCGCGGCCGCGAAAATTCCCGTGAAAATCGTTGATGACCCTTTGACTTGCGTCGTGCGGGGGACCGGTATTTTACTTCATGATAAGAATTTGTTAGAAAAAGTTATTTTGCCCAGTGTGATGGATTAATATGGTTAAATTAAAACGCTATAAAACTTTACTCGTTTGGCTAGTAGTTTTCGGACTGCTGGTTTTTTTACATGGGGCTCACGTTCTCCGTCCGGTGGAGAATTTTTTATCTCTAATTACTAAACCGCTCTCCGGTTATTTATATAGCGTGGGTCGTAATTTTAATCATAATTATACGGCTCGCCAGAATCAAACAGATTTAACAACACGGCTCGATACACTCGAAAAACAAGTAGCCGAGCTAACGGTTGCCAATGCGAATTGTCAGGAAACAGCGACTGAAAATGTAAAATTGCGGGCGCAAGCTAATTTTCTAGCGACTAATAATTGGCGGGCGGTGACGGCCGGCATTATTGGCCAAGAAGGAGCGGCCGAGGCCGGGGAAGCGAGTCGGGATTTAGTTATTAATCGCGGAGCGAATGATGGCTTAAGAATTGGCTTGGCGGTGGCCGATCCTTCCGGGACGATTGTCGGTAAAATTACGGCCCTAAAAGACACGAGTGCGCGGATTTGCTTGACGACCAGTTTAGGTTGCAAGTTGGCGGCCATGGTTCAGAATCAAAGCCAGACGCAAGGCGTAACGGATGGCGACTTAGGCCTAACCATTAAAATGAATTATATTCCGCAAACCGAAAAAATTAATGCCGGCGCGACGGTCGTCACTTCCGGCCTAGGCGCTAATATTCCGCGGGGTCTCGTCATTGGTCGCGTTAAGGAAGTGCGCAGCGAGAGTAATGCGGTTTGGACTGACGCGACGATTGAACCGCTAGTAGATTTTAATAATCTGACGATTGTCAGTATCATTATTCCTTAGTATGAAAGCGGCACTCAGGGTTATTATTTTTATTTTTTTTGCTTCCTTGGCAGCCATCGGCCAATTTTCTTTAATTAGCGCCTGGCCGTCTTGGTTCGGACAAATCAATTTAGTTTTGATTTTTTTGATTTTCACTCTATTTTTTTTCGGTTTCCGTGTCGCCTTATGGGCCGCGTTTGTTCTCGGTTTTTGGCTCGACTTAATTTCTTTTCAATTTTTTGGTTTTTTTATTATCGTTCTTCTAACCACGGCCGGCTTAGCGCAACTCATGCTCAAAAACTGGCTGACTAATCGCTCCCTTTACTCTTTCTTTGTTTTGATTTTAGCGGCCACGATTCTTTATAATTTTCTAGTCGCTTGTTTATTTTATTTTACGGCGGCTGATTACACTCGTTTTTTCTTAGTCCAAAAAGATTTTTGGCTGGCCCTTTTTGAACAAGGCGCCTGGAGCCTTCTCGCGGCCCTGCTTTCTTACCATTTGGTCGCGGCCCTAAACCGAAAATTACAGCCCTTTTTTCTGGAACCGAAACGATTTTCGTGATATCATAAAAGTACTTAATTTTTTTATATGACTTACGATTTTATTGCTATTGGTGGTGCGACGCGCGACATTTCTTTCTTTGTTGATCGGGGCGTCGCCTTAGAATACGGCGCGAAAATAAAGATAGACAAATTTTATTATTCCTTTGGCGGTGGCGCGGCGAACGCGGCGGTTAATTTGGCGCATTTCGGTTTTAAAACGGCTTGCCTCTCGGCCATTGGCGCTGATGAAGGCGGCCAGAAAATAATTAATAATTTAAAGGGGCGCGGTGTTAAGACAGAACTCATTGAAAAAATTAGAGGCGCCGAAAGCGGCACGGCTTTTGATTTAATTAATTCGATTGGTGAAAGAATTCTGTTTGTTGAAAGAGGAGCAAACCGCTCTTTGACTGTTAACGGAGCCGGTTTACAGGCGCTTAAAAAGACGAAAAATATTTATTTAGCTTCTTTGTCCGGTGATTGGGTTAAGGTTTTAAGACGAATTTTTTCGGTTATTGGTCCCGGGGGGCCGGAAATTTGTTGGAATCCGGGGGCAAGACAATTTGATCGCGGTTTAAAATTTTTAGCACCTTTCCTAAAAAAGACCTCAGTTTTTGCATTAAACAAAGAAGAAGCTGTTGAATTAATCCTGAGCTCGGAAAAACATAAACATTTGAAACCGGCCGCCTTAAAAATTGATACTCTCTTAAAAATTATTTCCAGCTTCGGACCGAAAATCGTTTTGATTACTTTGGGACGAGATGGCGTCGCGGCTTATGATGGTCATAAAATTTATCACCAGAAAATTGTGAAAGAAGTGAAGAGGGTGGATACGACCGGTATTGGTGATATCTTTAACTCGACTTTTGCCGCTGCGCTAGCTATTTATCAGAGTGATATTAATAAGGCTCTACTCTTAAGTTTAAAAAACGCGGCCGCAAAAATTGCCCATCAAGGCGCGCAGAACGGCCTGATTAAATTCAAAATTAAGAATTAGTAATTAAGAATTGTATGATTCATGGTGTCATTATAAAACCCTTATCGAGAAATACTGACGAACGCGGTTGGTTGACTGAAATTTTTCGACGCGACGAACTAGATTTTGATATTGTCATGTCTTATGTTAGTCTGACCAACCCCGGCGTCATTCGCGGCCCACACGAACACGTTAGCCAAAGCGATTGTTTTGTTTTCTTAGGTCCGGGTGATTTCCGATTGTATTTATGGGACCGGCGGGAGAATTCGCCGACTAAAGGCGAAGCAATGGAGATCGAAGTCGGTGAAAAGAGTCCGAGCCTGGTTATTGTCCCGCCCGGCGTCGTCCATGGCTATAAATGTATTTCCGAGATTCCAGCGTTAAGCATTAATTTGCCGGATAAATTATATAAGGGGATTGAAAAGAAACAGGAGGTTGATGAAATCCGCTGGGAAAACAAGGCCGATAGCCGTTATCAAATCAGATGAAATTCAGTTACGCCGACTAGTATTTCTTCGCTTAGGATGATTTCTGTGGAAAAAATTCACTAACGCTCATTTTTTCTGTACGAAATCATATGCGCTCCGAAACACTAGTCTGCGTACCTGATCAAATAAATTTATATGTGTATCTTCTGTAAAATTATCGCGCACGATATCCCTTGTCATCAGGTTTATGAGGACGAGGAGGTCTTGGCCTTTTTAGATATCAAACCGGTTAATCCCGGACATATTTTAGTTATGCCTAAAAAGCATTATCAGAATATTGATGATATTAGTGAAGATGACTTTATCGCCGTCATGCTGGTTGTGAAAAAAATGGGGAAGCTATTAAAAGAAAAACTAGGTGTCGTCGGTTATAATGTCACAGAAAATAATGATCCGATTTCCGGTCAGATTGTACCGCATTTACATTTTCATGTTATTCCACGTCATGCGGGTGATGGCCATGTACAGTGGCCGCAATCAGAATACGGCCCCGGGGAAGTAGAGGAAATTTTAAAAAAGTTAAAAAGTTGATTATGAAATTACTCGTTACCGGCGGGGCCGGCTTTATCGGTTCTAACTTCATCCACTATTGGTTAAAAAATTATCCTGAGGATCAAATTGTTAATTTGGATGTTTTGACTTACGCCGGAAACTTAGAAAATTTACGAGATGTTGAAAACGATCCGCGTTACCATTTTGTTAAAGGCGACATCACCGACGCGACTTTGGTTAATGATTTAATGCCAGATATCGATATCGTTGTTCATTTTGCAGCCGAAAGTCATGTCGACCGTTCAATTAAAAATAGCGCTGATTTTGTTCATACTAATGTCGAAGGGACGCGCGTTTTACTCGAGGCGGCTAAGAATATTTATGTCTCGGGTCGGCCGATTCGTTTTCATCATATTTCAACCGATGAAGTTTTCGGCTCCTTATCTTTGACTGATAAAAAATTCAACGAAACCACGCCCTATGATCCGCGCTCGCCTTATAGCGCTTCGAAAGCCGCGAGCGACCACTTGGTTCGCGCCTATTATCATACTTATGGTTTGCCGGTGACGATTTCTAATTGCTCGAATAATTATGGCCCTTATCAATATCCGGAGAAATTAATTCCGCTTTTCATTACCAATTTAATCGAAGGAAAAAAAGTGCCGGTTTATGGCGCCGGGAAAAATATTCGCGATTGGATTCATGTTGATGACCATAACCGTGGTGTCGATTTGATTCTTAAAAAAGGGAAGAGCGGCGAAACTTATTGTTTAGGTGGCAGTAGCGAGAAAAGCAATTTAGAAATTACGCAATTGATTTTGGAACTGATGGGTCTTGGTCCGGAAATGATTGAATATGTCCCTGATCGCCAGGGTCATGATTTGCGTTACGCTATTGATTTTACAAAAGCTAAAAATGAACTCGGTTTTAAGCCGCAGATTGACTTTAAGGACGGTTTACGGCACACTGCCTTATGGTACAAGACGAATACCGCTTGGTGGCAGCCTTTAAAACAATAATTTACCCCGCTATCGGGGGCAAACAAAAATATGGACGATAAAAAACTTTTTATTATCGAAGACGACGCCAGCATTCTTTACGGTCTGGAGTCGCAATTTACGGCGGACGACTACGAAGTCGAAACTTCCGAGGGCGATGAAGAGTTAGAAGAAATACTCAAACGCCTGAAAGAGTTTTCGCCGCAATATTTGATTTTAGATTTAATTCTCCCGAAATTGGACGGTTTTGAAATTATTAAGAAAATGAAAGAAGATGAAGAGTTATCCGAAGTCCAGATTTATATTTTTACCGATATTTCCGATGAAGATAGTCGTCAACGCAGCTTAGAGCTTGGCGCGGATTATATTTTCTTTAAAGAAGAATTCGATACCTTCGAGTTCGCGGAGAAAGTAAAGAAAATTATCCGCAATCAGGATAAGAAAGAAAGACGCGGTGAGGATGATGGTCAAGAAGAAGGCATGGAAATAGATTAGAATTTAAAATAAATAAAAAGGCCACGTCGAACGCGGCCTTTTGTTGTTTGACTAAACTATCAAAAAATACTAAGATGTATTAGTATTTATTTGCCACTTATGTTTATTAAACGAATCGGGATCGATCTCGGAACAACCTATACTTTAGTACACCTGCCGAAGCGCGGGATTGTTATTAATGAACCGAGCGTAGTGGCGGTATCGTTGGACGATAAGAAGATTTTAGCCGTGGGTAATGAAGCGAAAGACATGATTGGCCGCACCCCAGATACGATTATGGCCGTTCGGCCCCTAAAAGACGGAGTGATTGCGGATTATAAGGCAACCGAAGCCATGATCCGCTATTTTATTAATAAAACCTTAGGCGGCGTTCGCTTATTTCGACCGGAAGTGATGGTAGCTGTCCCGGCTGGTATTTCTTCGACGGAAAGGCGCGCCGTAATTGAAGCAACTATTGCCGCCGGCGCCAAAGCTGCCTATATCATTAAAGAACCAGTCGCCGCGGCGATTGGCGCCGATATTCCGATTGGCTCTTCAACCGGGCATATGGTGATTGATATCGGCGGCGGAACAGCGGAAATGGCCGTTATCTCTTTAGGCGGTATCGTTGCTTCGACTTCGGTCCGCGTGGGCGGTAATAAGTTTGACGCGGCAATCTTGGAATATGTGCGCCGGAAATATAATTTAGCCATTGGCGAACGAACCGCGGAAGAAATTAAGATTAATATCGGCTCGGCTTTGTATATGGAAGATAAATTGCATTTAGAGATTCGTGGTCGCGATATCGTGACGGGCTTGCCACGAAGCATTACTGTTTCAAGTGATGACGTGACCGAAGCGATTCAGAACGAACTCGAAGCGATTATTTCCGCGGCCAAAAAAGTTTTACAAAAAACACCGCCGGAACTGGCGGCGGATATCATGGATAAGGGAATCGTCTTAACCGGCGGTAGTGCGCTTCTTCGAAATATCGATCAGCTTATCGCGCGCACGACCGGCGTTCCGGCTTATGTGGCCGACGACGCCATGCTTTGTGTTGTTAAGGGAACCGGAATCGCTTTGGATAATCTGGATTCTTATAAACGCAGCATCTTAGCCACCAAATAAATTTAAAATAAATTGATATATGGTTATCGGTATCGACGCTTCGCGGGCGAATCGTCAACGCAAGACCGGAACCGAGTGGTATTCGTTCTACTTGATTAAAAATTTAGCGGCCATTGACCATAAAAATAAGTACCGTTTGTATTTGGACGCGCCGGCTTCGCCCGAACTCTTAGAAGCGATTAAAACTAATTCTAATTTTTCTTGTCATTATCTAAATTGGCCGTTTTATGCTTTTTGGACGCTCGGCCGCTTGTCCTGGGAAATGATTTGGCGCCGACCCGATGTCCTCTTTATTCCGGCTCATACTTTACCCTTGTTTTTCCCGCGCCGAACCGTTAATACGATTCATGATATCGCTTTTGTTCGCGAGCAAAATTTATATCGTTCCCAGAAACTCAAACAGCATATCCCGGGTTCGCGCCGAGTCTTAAATGGTTTGATTAAAATCTTTACACTCGGTAAATATCAATCCAATTCCGTTGACTATTTATATTGGTCGACAGCCTTTGCTTTGCGTCACGCGCGGAAAATAATTACGGTTTCTCATTTCACGAAGCAAGAAATTTTAAGCTTATATCCGAAGACCAAAGAAACAAAAATTAAAGTCGTTCACAACGGTTATAATGATGCCTTGTATCAGGCTAACGTTCATTCGGAAAAAATAGCGGATGTTTTGATAAAATATGGTTTAGAACAACCGTATTTTTTATATGTCGGTCGTCTGGAGAAGAAAAAAAATACGCCGGCCTTAATTGAAGCGCTCGCTATTTTACACGAAGATCATCCGGAAATTAAGATTAAGTTAGTTTTATCTGGCGACGCGAGCTTCGGTTATGATGAAGTTAAATATGCGATTGAAGAATTTGATTTGGAACGGGAAGTGATGATGCCCGGTTGGATTACTGAGGCGGACTTACCTTATTTATTCCACGGCGCGACCGCGTTTATTTTTCCGTCTAAACATGAAGGCTTTGGAATCCCGGTTTTGCAAGCTCTTGCCTGCGGACTACCGACGGCGGTTTCTGATATTCCAGTACTAAGAGAAATTGCCTCGGACGCGGTTTTGTATTTTAATCAGAATGATAAACGGTTGATTGCCGCCGCCATGGCCCAGATTGCAACCGACGGTAATTTACGCCAAATACTAAAAGAGAAGGGTTTGGCGCGCGCTAAAGAATTCAGTTGGAAAAAATGTGCGACGGAAACGCTTTCTGAGCTGGAAAATTGGTAAAAATACTATTAATTGTGCTATTATTTAGATGTTATATGAAGAAACTGATAACATCTTTTTTTATACTCTCTCTCCTTTGCGTAGAGCCGGTTTTGGCGACGGTTACGCCCGACGACCCTTTTTATGGCAATCAGTGGTATTTGCAGAAAATCAAGGCGGATAGTGCCTGGGAAAAAATTTCTGCTAGCCCGGACATAGTTATTGCCGTAATTGATTCGGGTATTAATATTAGTCATCCTGATTTAAAAAATAATATCTGGACGAATAAAAAAGAAGTGGCCACTAACGGCAAGGATGACGATCATAACGGTTTTATTGATGATATCCATGGCTGGGATTTCGTAAATAATGTACCTGACCCCTCGCCGAAATTTGCGACGGGCTGGACTGAAGCCGGTGTTTCTCACGGGACGATGGTGACAGGCATTATCGCGGCCGAAGGAAACAATAACGAAGGCGTGGCCGGAGTTACTTGGCAGGCCAAGATTATGGCGCTTAAAGCGCTTGACGATAAAGGCGCTGGGAAAGTTAGCGACGTTATTCGAGCGATTGATTACGCGATTAGTAATGGAGCGGATATTATTAATTTAAGTTTTGTTAGTTTTAATTATTCCGAAGCTCTCCAGGAAGCGATTAAACGCGCCCATGACGCCGGCATAATTATTGTCGCCGCGGCCGGGAACGATCAAGTGAGCGGTGAGGGTTATGATATTGATAAAACACCGATTTATCCCGCTTGTTATGATGGCGATCAGGGGGAAAATATGGTGATTGGCGTGGCGGCGACAGACGCTCTTGATCAAAAAGCGCGTTTTTCCAGTTATGGTTTTCATTGCGTTGATTTAACCGCGCCGGGCATCAGTTTTTTTAATGCCGCAACCCCGGGGAGCGATCCGGCTAATCCGAATAAGTATTATGATGGCTATTGGTCCGGAACATCCATGGCGGCGCCTCTAGTCACAGCGACTCTGGCCTTAATTGCCCAAGCCAATCCGGAATTAAGTCAGCGAGAAATAGTGAATATTTTATTTGCCTCGACGGATAATATTAACCGCCTCAATCCTAGTTATTTAGGACAATTAGGTAATGGCCGTTTAAATGTGGACCGCGCGGTGCAAATGGCCAAAGACAGACTTTATGATCATGTCCGGCGTCTGATTAGTATTCCAGCCTCTGGCCAAAAGGATTTAAAAATAACAGCTAGTAACGGCGACTTGGTTCAGGCTTGGCCGGTTAAAAAAGATAATCATAGCGGACAAAGTATCGCGACTGGCGACGTGGCGGGAACTGGCCAAGAGGCAATTATTTTTGGCGCCGCGCCAGGTACTGAACCGAATATTTTTATTTATGACCAGAAAGGTAAATTAATTAAGAAATTTTTAGCTTGGCCCAAAACTTTTCGAGGGGGATTAAAAGTAGCAGTAGCCGATATTAATAATGATAATCAGGCGGAGATTTTAACTGTACCAGCGACTGGTGGCGCCGGACAATTAAAAATCTTTGATTTTTCGGGTCGGCTCGAAAAACAGTTTTTGGTTACGGATAAAAACTGGCTGGGCGGTTTAAATATTGCGGTGGGCGACTTAGACGGCAACGGCCAAGCGGAAGTCGCGATTGGTTATGGGTCGGGTAATTCGCCTCAGGTAAGGATTTATACGACGAGCGGTCGCCTGCTTAAATCTTTCTTTCCTTACGAAAAAACTTTTAAAGGCGGCGTCAAAATCGCGGTAGCAAATATTAATGGGCGCAGTAATCATAGCCGCGCTGAAATAATTACCGCTCCCGGTCGGGGTCGCGACCCTTTGGTTAAGGTTTTTGATAATGATGCGAATTTAATTAAACAGTTCTTGGTTTATAGTAAAAATTGGCAGGGCGGCATGAATGTCGTGGCCGGTGATTTGAATAATGATGGTATTAGCGAAATAGCGGTGAGCGCTCTCTCTGGCGCCGCGCCGCATGTTCGTGTTTTTGACGGGCAGGGAAGGCTCTTAGAATCTTTCTACGCTTATGAAGAGAGCTGGAGCGGCGGTGTTAATCTTGGTATAATAAAAGTAAATAATTAGTTTAAATCATATGTCGAAACAAGTTATCTTTGATAAGAAAAATGTGCTCGTGGCTGGCGGCGCCGGTTTTATCGGTTCGCATCTTTGCGATGAATTAATCAAGACCTGCAAAGTAATTTGCGTGGATAATTTTATTTCCGGGAGCGAGCGGAACATTGACCATCTTTTAGCCAATCCAGATTTTGTTTTTATTAATCATGATTTGTCTAAGCCGCTAGATTTAGAAAGCTTGGAAGATTTGGAGAATTTTAAAATTGAATTCCAGGGCCTGCAGGAAATTTATAATCTCGCCTGTCCGAGTTCGCCCAAGGATTTTTTAACTAATCGCCTAGCGACTCTTCTGGCTAATTCTTATGCCGTTAAGAATTTATTGGATTTAGCCGTGAAGTACCAGTCTAAATTTCTACACGCCTCTTCCTGCGTTGTTTACGGTCCGCGCCGAGCAGAAGATTCCGAATTAAAAGTTAAAGAAAGCGATTTAGGCCGCGTCGATTTCTTGTCAGATAGGAGTGCTTATGACGAAGGAAAGCGTTTTGCCGAGACTTTAGTCGCTAACTATAACGCGCTTTATGGTTTAGATACGAAAATCGCTCGTCTGTTTAGAATTTATGGTCCGCGTATGGAGCAGGAAGACGATCAAATGATTCCGGATTATATTAATAGCGCTTTGGATAATCGGGACGTCGTTATTAACGGCGACGCTAATTTTTCCTCAGCCTTTTGTTATATTGAAGATGCGCTTGACGCGATTATTAAATTAATGAATTCGGAAATAATTAAGCCGCTTAATATTGGCTCAGACGTGGATATTAATCTGACGAAAGTGGCGGAGAAAATTATTAAAGAAACCGGTTCCGCTTCTAAAATCGTTTATAGCGACCGCAAATTATTCGTGACCGAATTAATTCTCCCCGATATTACTTTGGCTAAGAATGAGCTTAATTGGATGCCGGTCGTCACACTCGACAATGGTTTGAAGAAAACGATTTTTGATATTGAGGCGAATAAGAAGTTGAAAAGTTTCGGGATAAATTAAAATTAAGTAAAACAAATAAAAAAGGCCGGTCTCAGTGATCGGCCTTTTGAGTAGGCAAGATTATTTGATGATGGGGTAATGTTTGAGATAGGTCGCGACCACATTATGGACCGCGGCATCGATTTTTTCATCATTCGGGTTAGTTAAGTAGAATTCCAGAGCTTGCTGGAGGGTTGAGTCGAAAGATGCTTTTTTGGTGCCAGCACCACTGTGGTAGGTAGCGGCTTTCAGGGCTTGATTGAAAAGTTTCTTTTCGCGGTTTACTCTGACTAAGGTATGGACTTCCTCGAAGTTCAAGGAAATTTCCTGGTTAGTGACTTTGAAAAAATACTCGATTTCATTAACAAGGCCATGATTTAAGAGTTGAGCCAGAATTTTTTCGTGCCATTCCGGCTTGATGAATTTAGCGTAGAATTCTTCCTGGCGGCCGTTTATTGATGTTCCGGATAAAAGGAAAATAAAGAAATTGATAGCGGTGTCTTTTTCCATGAGAGTTTGGTTTTTGAAAATACGGAAAAATAAATTTCTAAAGTATCAGAGTTTTATTCGGAAACAGAGTTTCCATGACGTAGGTGACGTTTTGAGCAAAGAGCGGATGTCCTTTTTCTTTGTGGGCTTTTTTAACCGCGCCATCAAGAATCTTTTGGCGGAGTCCGTTGCTTTGGCCAATACTTAAGAGAGCGGCGGCCCGAGCGGCCGAACGAAAATGTTTTCTTTTTAGGTTGACAGTGGCAATCGTTTTCAAATCTCCGATTGTGACGGCGATTTTTTCCTCGGTTACGGCCGCGATTGACTGGATAGGTATTAGCTCGCCTTTTTTGACGAAGCTGTTTTTTAAGGTCTGTAAAACAGGAAGAGCATACGCAAATTTCCCGGGTTGATCAAGCTGTAGGCAAATTCGGATTTCTTCAATACGAGAATTTTCCAACAAGAATTTCAGTAAATTGATTTCGGTTTTTTTCATGGTGTAGTTATTGTTTTTTTGTTTATTGCGTTGTTAAAGAATCTTTTATATTAGAATTTAATTTATTTTTTGTCAAGAAGGTTGAGATTGCAATTTATTGAGTAAGTCCGTCTCATTCCCAGGTTCAAATAATTTATCGTCCCGATTGGTAATCTCCGGAATTCCTCCGATACGCGCGGCGATAACCGGGACGCCGCAAGCATGGGCTTCTAAAATAGTGGTTGGCGAATTTTCATAACACAGAGAAGGAATTACTAAGTAGTCGCTTTGGGCCATGAGCTTTTCTAATTCCTGGCCCTGGTACTTACCCCAAAAACTAATTCTTTGGTCGGTTGAGGCTTGTTCCTTGGCCCTTGATAATTTAGTGCCGTCGCCGACCATAATAAGTTTTGCCTGCTTATCTGGTAATTTTTTAAAAGCATTAATTAATAAGAAAATCCCTTTATGATCCTCCATCTGACCGACGTAGAGGAAATGGCGGCCGCTCGTTCTCGCTGGCTGATTAACTATTTTTTGTTCCGGTGCTAATTTAAAAGGTCTAACTTCTAATTCGGAACGGCGAAAAAAACCGCGTTGTTTATATTGTTCCATAAGCCACTCGGACGGAGAAATTACTTTGACCGGGGAAGCAAAGAAACAGCGGGTGAATAATTGATAAAATTTAGCGGACAGGGAATCTATTTTTTTTTCTTGGCCGTAAAACATCAGACCGGAGGGGTGAAGTAGCTGAATATCGTGGAGATAATGTTCCTGACGAATTTTTAAGCAACGGATAAGACGCGGGGTTAAAAAACTTAGGCCCATGAGATTATGAGTGGAGATTAAATCCGGTTTCTCTTTTTTTAGGATGGCCTTCACTTTTTTCGTCTGGACCAAATCAAAGACATTCCCGACCTGCCAAAAGAAACGCGCCATTTTTGAAAGCCTGTTTAAGTCATAATAGCGGGACGGGAGATAATAAACTTTAAGCGAATCGATCTTCGGTTCGGTTGCATTTATTGGTCTAGTCGTAATAATAAAAACCTCGTGGCCCTGATTAATAAAATCCTGGGCCAGGAGAGAAACGACTTTTTCCGCGCCGCCGCGGTTAAAAGGCTCATATAAATTGTTGAGTAAAGCAATTTTCATTTTTTATTAATGTATGAGCTACCTATGTAAACAATTCTTCCAGTCTATGCCCCATTACGCTCAAATCATACTTTTCTTCCGCGAGACGTCGGGCGCTAACCGCCATTGTCCGGCGCAGCTCTTCGTTATTTAAAATAAATTCTATTTTCTTTTTTAAATCTTGAACACTACCGGGTGTAATTAATAATCCCTCCTGATGATCCGTAAAGACGCGGCGGACGCCGGGTAGATCCGAAGCGATAACCGGTACGCCGCAAGCCAAAGCTTCGGTTAGAACAATACCGAACGCTTCGTTACTGTTAATCGATGGCAAAACGAATAAATCAGCATTCTGGAATTGACGCACTAAATCGCTACCCCCAAGTTTACCGGTAAATTCTACCTGTTTCTCGATTTTGAGTTCGCGGGCCAAGGCTTCGTATTCGGGTCGCAAGTTACCGTCGCCCACAATAGTTAATTGCCAATGACGCGGCGTCGTCACGACCAAAGCGTTAAGCAAGATAGCAACGCCTTTGAAATAATGGGCCGAATCGAGTGCCCCGACGAATAAGAGATTAAGACGATTTCGTTTAATAAAATGATCGTTAATATAATGAACAATCTCCTTAGCTTTGCCCAAAACGCCGTTCCCTAAATCGCGGTTAATTAATTTTGGTTGGAATTCGTTTAAATCAAGGCCGAAAGGAATCTCTTTAAATTTTGAGGGATAAGCGGCATAGAATTTTTTAATTTGGCTATGCTCAACATAGTCAAGGCTGGCGGTGACGATGGTCTCGGCCTGTTTCAATAAAGAATAACGGATAAGCCGACTCGGGAAACTTAAAATTCTTGCGAGTAAGCTAAGGTTCTTAACGTCCATATGATAATGAACGATGAGTTTCGGTTTTCGGCAAAATAATTTAAATAGCCAAACGACTTCCGCTGTCCCGAAGAAAGGGTAATGTAAGTAAATATAATCAAAGCCTCGCAAACGCCATAAAAGTTGCGGTAAAAAAGCGCCGTGGCCATATTTCAGCCACGGTGTTAAAGTTGTCGGTGTAAAATTAACAATCGTATGGTGACCGGCTAAAAGTTTGGTCACTTTTGACGCGCTATTACTAATGCCACCGGCGTAAGGAGGATAGACGCAAACGATTTGGGCAATTTTCATAATTTTTTAATGGCGATAGTCTCGTTCAGCGTGCTGATATTTTTTTCCATTTTAGCAATCGTGAGACGCAGACGAAAGACGAGATAAATAAGAATCAAAACCGTGATATAAAGCAGAATATTAATGGCTGCGCCCGAGAAGCCGAGGGCCTTAACTAGCTGGTCAATCGGTTTTAGAAAAATAATGGCCGCGGCCGCCAAGAGCCAGAAAATTAGCCAAAGCAAAAATTCGTTGCCACTCACGCTTTGCTTCTTTTTTTGTCTGAACAGACGGACGAGGAAAAAGATAATAATGATGAGAGCCAAAATTTGTTGAAACATATTAGTTAATTAATTTTTGGATTAAGAGATCTTTGATGATTTTTAGGCCGCCGGAAAATTTTTGGCCGTATTCGTTATAAGTGACGGTAATTGGCACTTCTTGAACTTTGATTTTCTTAGCCATTAATTGGTATAAAATCTCGCTACAATGCGCCATGCCGTCGTTTTGAATTTTTATTTTTGAAGCCGCGTCGCGACTGAGAGCGCGAAAACCGCTCTGCGGGTCGCTTAAGCGAATATTAAAAAATAGACGGTTGATACCACGAGCCAGCGGCATAATCAGATGTTCCTTGCTCCAAGGCAAGTCCGATTTTTTATTTAAAAATCGGGAGCCTAAAACTGTTTCGGCGCGTTTTTCCAAAATCGGTCTGATCAGATCAGGAATTTCCGTAGCCGAAAATTGACCGTCCGCGTCGAAATGAATAATTATATCGGCCCCGTTTATTAAAGCGTAAGCCGTACCAGTCCTAAGCGCTGCCCCTTGGCCGCGATTAATCACATGATGTAGAACCAAAGCACCCGCGTTTTTAGCCAAACGAGCCGTGTCGTCTTTCGAGCAATCGTCAACGACAATTATCTCATTAACAAAAGGTCGTACTTGAGTGACGACCGCGAGAATATGCGAAGCTTCATTGTAAGCCGGAATAACACAGCTTATTTTCATAAATAATTTTATCAATTAGCGTCCCTTAGAATTCCTTCCTGGCGGCGGCGCTTCAGTTCAGCCGTGAGCGGAACAAAGCCCTCTTTAACGGCCAGAGTCGCAAGTTGCTTCCAAAAGCGATCGGTAATTTTTGAGGATCGGGTTTCTAAGGCGTCCGCGTGGTCTAAAATGAATTTTTTGAGCGTCGGCGTTAATTTCAAGAGTTCAAAGAGAGCGATAAATTGGCGTTGGTTTTTGGCGCGGGGGCGCGGCTGGCGTTTCATTTTAGCCAGACGCTGGCTCGTCATTATCTTAAGACTATCGAGCTTTAATGACAAGGGGAGGGGAAGAGCGAGTATTTTCTGAAAAGTGGCCCAGACATTATCCGCCGTAATCGCGCCTAAGACTAGGCGGCCGGTCGCCGCGGCGCGGACAGCGTATTCTAAGTTTTCGTCTTGATCAAGATCGCCAACCGCAATGACCTCACAATCGTGTTGGAGAATTTTATCCCAATTGGCGCTTGTCGGATTTAGGATATTAACGCCGCTAATAACTTCTTCCGGGCGTTCATCGAGAAGGTAAATATTTTTATCATGGGTGTTAACTTCTTTAAGGCAGGAATAAAGAGTCGCGCTTTTACCGCTTAAGGCCGGGCCGCTAACTAAAATTAGACCCGACCGCATTTTTAGCCCGGTGCTTAGATTTTTTAAAATCGCTTGCGAACAGCCCAGTTGTTTTAAATACCACAAGCGCGGTTTTTTCTCAACCAGATTAATTATTATTTTTTCGCCGTAAGTGCCAGACAGAATAGTAACATAAAAAGCCGCCCCATGGGTTTTGTCGTTAATTTTACAGTATTTTTTAGCAGCCAATTCGCCGGGTGCGACTTTAATCAATTGGCGCAAGCTATCCAAAAGTTCTTTTTCTAATTTCTTGGGTAGAGCAAAGCTTTTTTTAGCGCCATCCGGAAAATGATAATCGAGGGCTAAATGGTCAAGGCCGCTCTCAATTACGAGGCCGTGTGCCCCCTCCTGTTTGGCTAATCGAAAGAGTTGACTAATGATTTTATGACTCATAATACTCTTATTATAGCATTGTTTGGCATTATGTTAAAATGTGATAAAATGATAATATCACTAATATTTTATGGCTTACTCTAATTTCTACGCACGTCTCCATACCCGGGGGCAGGAAATAGGCGCGGCTTTTTTGGCTGTTTGGAGTTTTTATCCGACCCGTGTCTATCTGCCGATTTTGCTTTTTTGGCAGATTTTAGCCTGGTTGCAAGCCTGGTTAATTTTTCATAATTTAACCGGCGATCTCCTAGTTTTGCATTATAATGTCGATTTTGGAGTAGATTTAGTCGGCGACCCGAGTCGTATTTTCTTGTATCCGATTTTTGGCTTAGTCGCTTGTTTTGTCGCCTTGATTTTGTCCTCCTTCTTTTATCGCCAAGCGGACTTTAAGGTTATTACCCATCTTCTCTTAGGCGCCGCCGCGGTTTTTGGTTTATTTTTAAGTTTAGTTCTAATGTCTATTTTCTTAATAAACTTTTTTTAATTCATCCTCTATGGTTGATTTTTATATTATCAAAATCCTTTTTCTGACCACGCTGGCTTTTATTTTTACGATTTTAGTGACGCCGCTCTGGACGCATTTTCTCTATAAATACAAATTAGGCAAGAAAATTAGAAATAACGGCGCGACGCCAATTTTTAGTCAGCTACATGCGCACAAAGAAGGCACGCCAACCATGGGCGGTGTTTTAATTTGGGGCACGGTTTTGATTTTCATGATCGTCTCTTATCTTTTAGCGCAGTATTTACCTTTTGGGATTATTAAACATTTGAATTTCTGGTCTCGTAGCGAAACCTTGTTGCCGCTAGGTGCTTTAATTGCCACGGCACTAATTGGTTTGCTGGATGATTACCTTGATGTACGCGGGAAGGGTGTTTTTGGCGGGGGCGGACTAAAAGTCCGTCATCGTTTGTTGATTTATACGCTAATTGCTTTAGTCGGCGCCCTTTGGTTTTATTTTAAATTAGATTGGACCGTTTTTCATGTGCCTTTTCTTGGTAATTTTGAAATCGGCGCCTGGTATATTCCAATTTTCATTTTTATTCTGGTCGCCACTTCTTTTTCCGTAAACGAAACCGATGGATTAGACGGCTTAGCGCCAGGGACCTTACTTATTTCCTTCGCCGCGTTTAGCGTTATCTCTTTCGTCTTAGGTCGTTATGAACTAGCGACTTTTTGCGGCGTGATTATTGGGGCTTTATCTGCCTTTCTCTGGTTTAATATTCCGCCGGCCCGCTTTTATTTAGGTGATACCGGTGCCATGAGCCTAGGCATAACGCTCGCGGTTATTGCCATGTTAACCAATAGCTCAATTTTATTATTGTTTATTGGTTGTGTCTTTTTAATCGAATCCCTCTCGGTTATTATTCAGGTTTTGTCTAAACGCTTCCGTCATAAAAAAGTTTTTTTATCATCGCCCATTCATAATCATTTCCAGGCGGTCGGTTGGCCCGAGGCAAAAATTGTCATGCGTTTTTGGGTGGTGGCCGGCATCGGCGTGGCTATGGGACTAATTATTTTCTTGCTCGATAAGAAACTTTAATTATGAAGCTTGGCCGGAAAATTAAAAAATTATTTACTACGGCGCAGACCGGAGAACATGAGGCGGACAAAAGTTTCGTTACGGCTATTTTTGTTCTTATTCTATTTGGCCTGGTTATGCTATTTAGCGCTTCGTCGGTCGTCTCCTACGCGCGTTTTGGCAATACTTATCATTATTTTATTCGACAACTCGTCAGTCTGGCCGTCGCCGTGGCGGGTTTTTTTATTGTCTCTCGGATTAATTACCAGATTTGGAAAAAATTGGCGATTTTTTTTCTCTTTTTTTCAATTGCTCTTTTGGTCGCGGTTTTTATCCCCGGCTTGCGCGCCGGAATCGGGACAGCGAATCGCTGGATTGTGATTTTTGGTTTCAATTTTCAGCCTTCCGAATTAGTTAAGATCGCCTTCTTAATTTATTTGGCGACTTGGCTGGAAGCCAAGCGACATACGGTTGGCGATTTAGCCAGCGGCGTTATTCCGTTTTTAGCAATTTTGTTCGTCATCGCGCTGCTCCTTATGGCGCAACCCGATCTTGGCACTTTACTGATTATTGCGGCAACCGCCATGGTCGTCTTTTTTGCGGGCGGGGCGAAAATTTCCCATTTGGCTTTAATTATTCTCTTAGCGGCTATTGCGATTTTTGCCGTGGTTAGCTTGCGGGCCTCTTATCAGAACGAACGTTTGAAATGTTTTAAAGACCCGAACTCTAATACGGATAGTCATTGTTATCAGCTTAATCAGTCGCTTATTGCGGTTGGTTCCGGCGGTTTATTCGGTCGCGGTCTGGGCGAGAGTCGCCAGAAATATATGTATTTACCGGAAGTCTGGGGTGATTCGATTTTTCCGGTTATTGCCGAGGAAGCCGGTTTTTTAGTTAGTTCGCTCTTAATTCTTTTATATTTATTTTTATTCTATCGCGGTCTGCTTATTGCCCGGGGCGCGCCCGATGTTTACGGCAGCATGCTCGCTGTCGGGGTCGTGACTTGGCTGGCAATTCAGACTTTTTTAAATATTGGGGGCATGATTAATCTAATTCCGATGACGGGCGTGCCACTCCCCTTTATTTCCGCCGGCGGCACCGCGACTTTGTCTAACTTGCTCGCCATGGGAATTTTAGTTAATATCAGTAAACACACTAAACAATCAAGAATTAATAATTAATAATTGTGGCCGAAGAAACTAAAAAACAAAATCATCGTCTTATGTTTTCCGGCGGCGGGACCGGCGGATCGGTTACGCCTCTTTTGGCGGTGGCCGAAGAATTGTTAAAAGAAACAGCGCCGGACATGTCTTGGGAACTTTTTTTTGTTGGTTCTAAAAAGGGGCCAGAAAAAGAATTGGTGGCGTCTTTTAATCAAGCGCTCGGCGCAAATATAAAACCCTTTACCTTTATCGCGCTAACGAGCGGTAAATGGCGGCGTTATTTTTCGCTACGTAATTTTTTAGATATTTTTAAATGTTTAGTTGGATTTTTTGAATCTTTAAGAATATTAAGAAAAGTTAAACCCGAGTTAATTATTTCCGCTGGCAGTTTTGTTAGTGTCCCCTTGGTTTGGGCGGCCAGCCTTAAAAAAATTCCAATTCTAATTCATCAACAGGATGTGCGCCCCGGACTAGCTAATAAACTCATGGCGCCCTTTGCTCGAGCCGTGACCGTTACTTTTGAAAGCTCTTTAATTGATTACGGGCCGAAAGCGGTTTGGACTGGAAATCCGGTCAAGGAGTTGAATGTTAAACCGTACGTCTTAGAAAATAAAAATAAACCCTTAGTTATAGCAATTGGCGGCGGCACAGGAGCAACCGCTTTAAATGAATTAATTTTTCCCGAGATTGAAAATTATGATTCCTTTTGTAAGTTAATTCATCTGACGGGGCAGGGCAAATCGTCGGCTTTGAAAAATAGATCCGCAACCGCTTATCAA
The DNA here is from genome assembly GCA_903874345.1 of uncultured bacterium. GTDB lineage: Bacteria > Patescibacteriota > Patescibacteriia > Patescibacteriales > UBA12465 > UBA12465. The sequence goes on along the minus strand of CAIQRY010000065.1, from coordinate 44,152 downwards.
GCCTTTGAATTTTTACCGCATGATGAGGTTTTAAGTCTAATGGCGGCCGCAGATTTAGTTATTTCCCGTTGCGGGCTAGGGACTTTGTCGGAGTTATCATTTTTAGGAAAACCGGCTGTTCTAATTCCGATTCCACATTCGCATCAAGAAGACAACGCCGCTTTATGGGAGAAACAGCAAGCGGCTCTGGTTTTGAACCAAACAGAGTTGACGCCGGATAAATTAGCAAGCGCAGTTAAGGATTTGCTCGCGGACGAGGCGAAGCGCGAGACGCTCGGGGCGAAAATGGCTAAAGTGATGAAGCCGGGCGCCGCCGAAAAAATTGCGGCCCTGATTTGGGAAATGATTAATTTTGCATCATGATAGAACCAAAACAAAACATTTATTTAATTGGGATTAAAGGCGTCGGCTTAACCATGCTGGCGCAGTTTTTACGTCGCGCCGGGCACGCCGTTAGCGGCTCGGACATCAAAGACGTCTTTATGACCGATCGAGTTTTGGGCGCGACCAAAATTAAAGTCCTCTCGCCCTTTAGTCCGAAAAATATTCCGACTAATTTAGATTTAATTATTTACTCGAGCGCTTATACGCCGGACAATAATAGCGAGCTCGCTTTTATTAAAGTGAACCCCGACCGTTTTAAAAATGTTCGTATTTTATCTTATGCCGCCGCCTTGGGGGCTGTCTTTAATAAATATTATGGCGTCGCGGTTTGCGGCAGTCATGGAAAAACTACGGTTTCCGCTTGGCTGGGTTATGTTTTATGGCGGGCCAAAAAAAACCCGAATGTCTTAGTCGGTTCCCGCGTGCCACAATTTAAGGGCAGTAGTTTACACGGAGAATCCAAATATTTTGTGGCCGAAGTCGATGAATATCAAAATAAGTTGCAGTATTTTAAACCGCAGGGCGTGGTTTTAAATAATATTGATTATGATCATCCGGATTTTTTTAAGACCCCGGCCGCTTATACTAAAGTTTTCAGTGATTTTGTAAAAAAAATTCCGCGGGCGGGCTGGCTCGTGATTAATAATTCCGATTCGAACACGGCCAAAATAAAAAAAGTTTGTTCCGGAAAAATTATTAGTTATGATTTAATGACTTCTGGTCGAGAAGGGAAGGAAGTAAGAGGCGCCGATTACTACGCCCTTAATTTAAAGCTTAAAAACGCTGATCAGTTTTTTACGGTTATTCACAAAGGTAAAAATTTAGGCGAATTTAAAATCAGTCTTTGGGGCGAGCATAATGTTTTAAACGCTTTGGCGGTTATCGCGGCGGCGCGTATTTTAAAAGTGCCGCTTTCGGTCATTAAAAAACAGTTAGCCGGTTTTAAAGGAACGGAACGTCGCGCGCAAGTTCTCGGATCTTATCATGGCGCTTTGATTGTCGATGACTATGCACATCACCCGACCGAAATAAAGGCGACCCTAAACGGTCTGCGCGGCCATTATCAGAATAAAAAATTAATTGTCGTTTTTCATCCCCATACCTTTACTCGAACGAAAGCTTTATTCAAAGATTTTGTTTCTAGTTTTGCGACGGCCGATGAATTAATCATTTTAGATATTTATGGCTCGGCGCGCGAAAAGCAGGGAGGCGTCTCGAGCGCTGAGTTAGCTAAGGCGATTAATACTTATAACCACAAAAAACAAATTAAACAATCGGTTAAAAATATCGCGACCATTCCCCAGGTAGCGACTTATCTAAAAAAGGCCTTAAAATCCGGTGACTTGCTTCTCTTAATGGGCGCCGGCGACGTTTTTCGTCTCGCGGAAAAATTGCTCTAAAATTAGACAAAACTGTAACATTATCCGGGTTTATCCGTATATTATTAAAGCAGATTAGGGGTGGAACCTCTTTTTTTGCGTTTGGCTAATACAATATGAATAACAGCTGGAAAACTTTTTGGACCGAATTATGGCGCTTGCTCGCGCCTTTTCGTCGTTTCTTTTTGAAGATTACGGCGATTATTGTCGTGGCCGCATTTTTGGATTTGATTTTACCGTATATCTTAAAGCTACTCATCGACGGCTTGAGCGGTTTTACGATTGATAGTTTAATTTTAATCATTAAGCTCGTAGTTTTATACTGGGCTTCCGGCCAAGCAAGTTCTTTTCTCGGTTATTTAAGCGACCGTTTGATTTTAAAATTACTAGTTGAAGTCGAATATTTTTTAGGCGTCAAAGCGCAGGAAAAATTAGTCTTCCTGGGCCTCGGTTATCATGAAAAAGAAAATACCGGCGCCAAAATTATAAAAATCGAACGCGGTGTCGACAAAATTTCGGAATTCATCAGTAACGTTTTTTTCGAAGTCTTGCCGACTTTGGTCCAGCTCGCCGTAACCTTGGTCGCTCTTTTTTGGGCGAATTGGTTGATCGGTTTATCCTTCTTAATTTTTGCGCCGTTTTATATTGTTGTGACTTATTTCGCGAACAAAAAGATTTATCCCGTGCGTAAACAAATTTATCGCGATTATGAAACTGCTTCCGGTAAAATGGGACAGGCGATTATTAATATTAACGCCGTGCAATCTTTTGTTCAGGAAAAGCGGGAGCTTAATGAATTCGATAAAGTTAAGCGGCATGTTCGGGATAATGAGAATAAACAATGGGCCTGGATTATGAAAATTGGTCTCGGCCGAAATTTTATTGTTGATTTAGGTCGCGTGGTCGTTTTGTTCTTGGGTGTTTATTTGGTTTATCGTCACGGCCTCACGGTTGGTACATTGATTTTTGCTTTTACGCTGAGTGAAAAAGCTTATTCATCCTTATCGCGTATTTCGCGTTTTTATGATCGCATGGAAGAGGGCCGAGAAGGTGTGAGTCGACTGATGACTTTATTTAATGCGCCGGCCGATATTGTTAATAAACCGCGCGGTTTCAAACCCAAAGATATCAAAGGTGAAATTGAATTTAGAGATACATCTTTTTCTTACGGTGATAATAAACGTCCGGCGGTGAGCAATTTGAATTTTAAATTGAACGCCAATCAGGTTACGGCTCTAGTCGGCCCGTCGGGGGGAGGCAAAACCACGATTGCGCGTTTGATTTATCGTCATTATGACCCGCAGGAAGGAGAAGTCTTATTGGACGGTAAGAATTTAAAAGATTATGACCTTTATGCTTTTCGGAAATTTTTAGCCATTGTGCCGCAGGAAGTGGAGATTTTTGATTTGAGCGTAAGAGAAAATATCGCTTATGCTAAACCCGGGGCGAGCCTGGCGGAAATTGAAAAAGCGGCGAAAATAGCGAACGCCGAAGAATTTATTTTACGCTTGGATAAAGGTTATGATACTTTAGTCGGCGAGCGGGGCATTAAATTATCGGGTGGGCAAAGACAGCGTTTAGGGATTGCTCGCGCGCTTTTGGCTAATCCGCGGATTTTGATTTTTGACGAAGCCACTTCTAACTTAGATAGCGCTAGCGAGAAATTAATTCAGAACGCTCTCGGTAAGATCAGTCAGAATCGAACAACGATTATTATCGCCCATCGTTTAAGTACAATTAAGCAGGCGGATAAAATTATTGTGCTTGAAAACGGCCAAGTCGCCGAAGAAGGGAGCCACGCTGAATTATCCCAGTTTTCAGGCGGTTTATATGCCAAACTTTTGAAACTGCAATCCATGGGAGAGGTAGATTGACAAATTATTTAATTAATGTTATAGTGTTGGCATCAAAATAAACCAGATCATTAACAAAACTAGTTGAGTATGAAGCTTGTTGGTAAAGTAGTTATTTTCTTTATCTTTTTTGGCGTTCTTCTAACTTTCTATTCCTGCCAGAAGAAAGAGCAGATAGAAGTTTTTCCTTATTGTCCCTATATCGAGCAGTCGGATTTTGCTCCTTCAGACGTTAACTTCAATGACGGCGTTTGGACAACCATCCGCGTCAATGCTTTCTATAACGTTCTCTGTCGAATCGATCCTAAGGATTCGACCGATATTGAAATCTATTTAAGTAAAGGAGTCTGCCAGGGAGTATATGAAAATCATTTCCTGTTCTCGCTCACCGCCGCCAAAAGAGAAGTCGCCAAAGCCGGCCGCCGTTTGCCTACAGCCGAGGAAATTCATAAGATATTTACAGACCTCAAGGCTAATGGAGATATAAAACGCTATGGTTACCCGGTAATGCAATGCGGCCTTTACGCCAAAGGACCGGAAATCGGCTCAAGCATCTTTGCGCCCGGAGTCGGCTTCGGAATTTGGTCAGATGCTGGTCTGAGTAGCTCCTTAATTTCCTGTTGGGATATTTTAGACACCGGCAATAAGCACTATTTTACGATCGGCTTAGATTTCCCAATCTGGTATTTTGCGCCGCGGCATTTATTGGATAATACCAGCACAGTCTGCTTGTCTGTGCGCTTGATGAAGAACCAAAATTAGCAGGCACTTATAATGAGTGTTTATTAGAATCGCTTTCGAGCCTTGGAATTCGTTCCAGGGCTTTTTTATTTTACTAATCCAGTTTGATTTACTATAATTAAACCATGCTGAAGATTCAGGAAAATGTGGCCTTGGCGCCCTATACAACCTTCAAAATCGGCTCCCAGGCCGAGTTTTTTGCTGTAGTCAAAAGCCGGGAAGAGGTCCTAGAAGCAATCGCCTGGTCAAAATTAAATAAGAAACCACTCGTTATCTTAGGCGGCGGTTCAAATATCCTGATTACGAAGAAAATCCGTGGCTTGGTTTTGAAAAATGAAATTCGGGGGATTGAAGTGATTGAAAAAAATGAGGACTATGCTCTCATAGAAGCGAAGTCCGGAGAGAATTGGTCGCGCTTCGTTAATTTTACGGTCGAGCGGGATTTGTACGGTTTAGAAAATTTATTTTTAATCTATGGCACGGTCGGCGCGGCGCCGATTCAAAATATTGGCGCTTACGGCGTCGAACTCAAAGATTATTTTTATCATCTGCGAGCCCTTGATCTTAAGACTGGTCATGAAAAGATTTTTGCGGCCCGCGATTGCGAGTTCGGTTATCGCGACAGCGTTTTTAAACATCGCTTGAAAAATAAGTATTTTATTTACGCCGTGACCGTTAAATTAAAAACAACGCCTGATTTTAAATTAGATTACGGATCGATTCGCGAGAAATTATTAGAACAAGGGATTAAAGAGCCCTACTGCCGCGACGTTATTCGAACTATTCAAGAAATCCGGACTAGTAAATTACCAAACCCCGCACTCCTGCCTAACGCCGGCTCCTTTTTTAAGAATGCGGAAATTAGCAGGGTTAAGTTTAAAAATTTATTAAAGAAATATCCGCAACTGCCGAATTTCCCGGCCACAAAAAATAAAGTAAAGATTCCGGCGGGCTGGTTAATCGAACAAGCCGGCTTTAAAGGTAAAAAAATCGGACCGGTTTCCATGTATGCTAAACAAGCTTTGATTTTAGTTAATCACGGCGCGGCGGAAGCCAAACACGTTCTCGCCTTAAGCCGAAAAGTTAAGGCGGCTGTGAAAAGAAAGTTCGGGATTGATTTAGAAGAGGAAGTTAGGATAATATAAAACCAATATCATAAACATATGACTTCAGGAGAATTAAGACAAAATTATTTAAATTTTTTTAAGACTAAGGGACACGCCGTAATTACGAGTGCTTCTTTAATTCCGGAAAACGATCCGACTGTCTTGTTTACGACCGCGGGCATGCATCCGCTCGTTCCATATTTAATGGGCACGGCGCATCCGGTTGGCCGACGCCTCACGAGCGCCCAGAAATGTTTGCGGACCGATGATATCGACGAGGTCGGCGACGCTAAGCATCATACGTTTTTTGAGATGATGGGTAATTGGTCTTTTGGCGATTATTTTAAAACGGACTCGATTAAATGGAGTTGGGAGTTTTTAACTTCTCCTCAGTGGCTGAATTTAGATAAGAACCGTTTGGCCGTTTCTGTTTTTAAGGGTGACGCTGATGCGCCTTTTGATCAGGAGTCATATGACTTATGGCTATCCTTAGGAGTCGACGCCAAGCGGATTGCGAAATTACCGAAAAAAAATAATTGGTGGGGACCGGCTGGCTTAACCGGACCCTGCGGCCCGGATACGGAAATTTTTTACTTCGCTGGGGACGCTAAAAATGTGCCGGTAGGCTTTAATGATGATAGCGAACTCTGGGTTGAAATCTGGAATAATGTCTTCATGGAATATAATAAGCAGGGGGGCGGCCATTTCGAACCGCTTGTTCAGAAGAATGTGGATACGGGTTTAGGCTTAGAAAGAACAATCGCGGTTTTAAACGGTTTTGATGATAATTATCAGACTGATTTATTTTCTAATTTAATTACTAAGGTCGAGGAATTAAGCGGGCATAAATATAATGAGAACGAAGAAACAAAAAAGGCGATGCGCGTCATTAGCGATCATATCAAAGCCGCGACTTTTTTAATCGGTGATGACCGCGGACTAACGCCGTCCAATACGGATCAAGGTTATATTATCCGCCGCTTGATTCGCCGGGCGATTCGCTACGGCCGGCAATTAGGGATTAAACAAAATCTTTGGACCAAGGAAATCGCTTTGGTCGTGATTAAGGATTATGGCCAGGTCTATCCGGAATTAATTAGGAATAAGAATTTTATCCTTGATAATTTAGATAAAGAAGAAGAAAAGTTTGATCGGACTTTAGAAAAAGGTTTATTAGAATTTAAAAAAATAACGGGCAAGGAAATTAGCGGCGCCGAAGCTTTTATGTTATATCAGAGTTATGGCTTTCCTTTAGAGATAACCGAAGAACTAGCCAAAGAAAATAAGATGAGCGTTGATCGTGCCGGCTTTGAAGCCGAACTTAAAAAACATCAAGACCTTTCGCGCACGGCCGCGGCCGGAAAATTCAAGGGCGGTTTGGCGGATGGCGGAGAAGAAACGACAAAACTACATACCGCGGCGCATTTGATGATTGCCGCGCTCCGAAAAGTCTTGGGCGAGCATGTGACGCAGAAGGGAAGCAATATTACGCCGGAAAGACTACGTTTAGATTTTTCGCATCCCGAAAAGATGACGCCGGAGCAGATTGCACAAGTCGAGGCCTTGGTTAACGACGCGATTAGTCACGATTGGCCGGTCGTTATGACCGAGATGTCACTTAACGAAGCAAAAGAGCGGGGCGCGATGGGTGTTTTTGATTCAAAGTATGGCGAGAAAGTTAAGGTCTATACGATTGCTGATTATTCAAAAGAAATCTGCGGCGGTCCGCATGTCACCCATACCGGAGCGCTCGGTCATTTCAAGATTCAAAAAGAGGAAGCCTCGAGCTCAGGAGTAAGACGAATTAAGGCGGTTTTGGAATAAATTGGGATATACAAGGTATTTATAATAAAAAAATGGCTAAGATAAGCCATTTTTTATTTGTTAGACCCTCCTTTTATTGACAATTATATTAAAAAGTGATATAATTTTATTAGTTTTTTAAAAAAAATATTAACCTAAATCATAAGTGTCATGAACCGTATTCTCATTTTTTTTGTCCGCGTAGCTATCCCAATTGCAGTATTCACTTTAATTGCTGTTTATTTTATTAAAAACAGCGAGAAACCAAACCAGAAACAAACCGTTTATAAAGTTAATACAGGAAACGACGAGATGGTCATCCCTTATTGCCAATATAACGGTCGCGATGTTTGTCTGGTCTTTTTCGAGGGGCATCGCCTGGCGCTGAGAGTTTCTTATATTCCCGAGCTTGGGAGCAGTGCTGAACTGGAATTCCTGAAAAACAGAGTCGAAGAGATTGCCGCCAACCAAACTCAGGCAAAAATTTTTCCAGCCGAGTGGGGAAAATGTCTCTGCTATTTCGGAGGTTATCCGACTTGGGCACCTTGGCACTCCACGGAGGCAGGTGGCTCCTTTTATGTCAGTCTCATGTTTTCCGAGCATAGCTTTATCAAAGGCGATACAATCTATGCTCGTGGAGATAAAGAGCGGTCAGGATCCTATTATCCTTATTTCGCAAAAAACGCGAAATAACCGGAAAAGAAGCTAGTTTTTATCCGTTTTTTCTCAAAAAACGGATTTTTTATTATTTCCAGCCCGAACTCTTGACAACCGAGGCGCTTATCCCTATAATAGTTTTATTAAGAATATTATTATAAAAAAGCTAAATATTTTATAAAGAAATTTTGATAAGGCGCCTAAAGTCTTTATCAAATTTTTTTGTGTTAATGTCAAACGAAATTGAAAAAAACAGTAATGATTCAGTCACTTTAAACGCCAAGGACTTCATTGAAATCCAGGGCGAAGTGGTTGAGCTCATGCCGGCCGCCAGTTTCCGGGTGGTTATTGAGAATGGTCACGAAGTTTTCGCCCATTTGTCCGGAAAAATGCGAATGAATAAGATTCGGCTCCTCCCCGGTGATAAGGTTAAGCTGCAAATCAGCCCTTATGACCTGACTAAGGGCCGGATCATTTACCGTTTGTAATAAATAATTGGATATACTATGAAAGTAAGAGCTAGTGCTAAACCAATCTGCAAAGACTGCAAAGTCGTCCGCCGTAAAGGCCGGGTCCGCGTAATTTGCAAGAACCCCAAACATAAACAAAGACAGGGGTAATTTTTTATATCTATGGCAGTAAGAATTGCGGGAGTCAATATTCCCAATGACAAAAGAATCGAAATCGCTTTAACCTATATCCACGGCATCGGCCGCACGCGTTCGAACGTGATTTTGGCTGACGCTAAGGTTGATAAGAACATCAGGGTTAAAGATTTAAAAGAAGACGAAACTAATCGCTTAAGAGAAATCGTGGAAAAGAAGTACACGGTCGAGGGCGATTTGCGTCGCGAAGTGCAATCCAATATCAAACGGTTAAAGGAAATTGGCAGCTACCGCGGTTTACGTCATGCTCGTCATTTGCCGGTTCGCGGTCAAAGAACTAAGACAAATAGCCGAACGGTTCGCGGCAATAAGCGCGTGACCATGGGTAGCGGTAAGTCAAAAGCTGGTTTACAGAAAACCTAAAATAATTAATACAGATTTTTAATATGTCTGACGAAATAAAATCCGAAGAAATCAAGGCGACGCCTAAGGCCCCGGTCGAGGAAGTCAAAGAAGAACGCGAAAGCGAGTTTTCTTTTGATACCACGAGCGAAGAACTGCCGGAAGAAATCAAACAGAAACTGGAAAAGAATAAACAGGCGCGCGCCAAGAAAAAATTAATCAAGAAGAAAAAGAAAAAGACCGCCAAGATTGTTAAAGTCGGCCGGGCTTATGTTCAGGCGACTTATAATAACACGATGGTGACCTTAACCGATACGAATGGCGATGTGATTTCTTGGGCAAGTGCGGGTTTAGCCGGATTTAAGGGCGCAAAAAAAGCGACCCCTTATGCCGCGCAAATTATTACTAAAATTGCGACGCAGAAAGCGAAAGAAGAATATGGTTTACAGGAAGTCAGCGTTTTTGTTTCCGGTGTCGGCACTGGTCGTGAAGCGGCCATCCGCGCTTTAAATGCCAATGGCTTAGAAGTGACCGCGATTAAGGATATTACCCCGGTACCGCATAATGGTTGCCGGCCGAAGAAACCACGTCGCGTCTAATTTAAATTTATAATCTTATGGGTAGAAATATCGATAATAAATGCAAGCAATGCCGTCGGGCGGGCGAAAAGCTTTTCTTAAAAGGCGAACGCTGCTTAGGTCCGAAATGCGCGATCATTAAACGCAACTATGCGCCGGGTTTTCATGGCCCCAAAGGACATAAGCGTTTGAGCGACTACGGTTTGCAATTACAGGAGAAACAGAAAGCCAAAAAATATTATGGCTTATTTGAAAAACAATTAAGTTTGACTTTTGAGAGAGCTAAAAAGAAACAGGGTGATGCCGGTAAAAACTTTTTACGCTTGCTCGAAATGCGCCTCGACAACGTCATTTACCGCCTCGGTTGGGCGACCTCTCGCGCGCAGGCGAGACAGCTCGTCACTCATGGTCATTTTACGGTTAATGATCGTAAGGCGAGCACGGCCTCGATGACGGTTAAATTAGGCCAGGTCATTAAGATTAAAAAGACTAAGCAGAATAATCGCTATTTTAAAAATTTAGGCGAGAAGTTAAAAAAAGCGCAACGGCCGAGCTGGTTGAATTTTGACGTGACGGATTTAAGCGCCAAAGTTCTGCATGAGCCGCAAGATCAGGATTTGCCGCAAAATTTAAATGTGCAAATGATTATTGAGTATTACTCAAAATAAAAAACATATGCAAAACATCGCCAATCCTAAAAAAATTGATTTTAAAGCCGGTAATGGTCCCCATGAAGGGATTATTACGGTCGAGCCCTTATTTCCGGGCTACGGTATGACGCTGGGTAATTCCTTGCGCCGCGTTTTATTATCATCTTTACCAGGAGCCGCGGTTATCGGTGCGAAAATCAAAGGCGCCAGTCATGAGTTTATGGCTCTCCCTCATGTCAAAGAGGATGTTCTAGAAATTATTTTAAATTTGAAACAAATACGCTTTAAGGTCTTTACGGAAGAAGAAATTCGTTTAGATTTAAAAGTTAAGGGCAAAAAAACAATTACGGCTGGCGATATTGCTAAAAATTCCCAGGTCGAAATTAAGAACCCGGATTTGGTCATTGCTCATATTACGGATGAAGCCGGTAGTTTGGAAGCGGAAATCTTTGTTAAAGAAGGCCGCGGCTATAAGATGTCGGAAGGCACGAAGAAAGAAAATCGGGAAATTGGTTATATTGAAATTGATTCGATTTTTTCCCCGGTTATTTTAGTTAGTATTAATGTCGAAAATACCCGCGTCGGTAAAATGACGAACTGGGATAAATTGATTTTAAATGTTAAGACCGACGGGACGATTAAACCGGAAGAGGCGTTTAACCGCGCCACGGAAATTTTAGTCGAACAGTTCAATGCTTTACTGCCGAAGGCGGAAAGCGAGGAAACGACCGTCGCCGCAGAAGAAGCAGTCGAAGATGAAATTATTGGCGCGACCTCGGTTGAAGAGGAAGAAACGGAAACTAAAACCAAAGAAGATAAAAAAGTTAAAAAAGAAAAAGTTAAAAAAGAGAAAAAAACTAAAAAATAATCCGTTAATTAATCCGTTATATGAGACACCGTAATAAAAACAAAATTCTGGATCGACAGAAGGGCCCCCGCGAACTGATGTTACGCAATTTGGCCTCCAGTATTTTATTATACGAAAAAGTGAAAACGACGAGTGCTAAAGCGAAAGCGGTTCGCAGTTTAGTGGAACGTTCAATTACCGCCGCTAAAGTCGGCAATTTAAGTGCGCGTCGCGGTTTAATTAAAGTCTTGCTGCAAAAGAACGCCGTCAAGAAAGCGATGGAAGTTTTGGGCGCGAGATATAAAGATCGCCAGGGCGGCTATACCCGTTTAGTCAAATTAGGCAATCGCCAGGGTGACGGCGCCGAGATGGTCCAAATTGAATTAGTTTAATTATATGAAAAATATTGAAAGAAAACTTCAGAAACTCGATGCCACTGATCAGTCGGTTGGCCGTCTGGCGACCAGAGTCGCTACCTTACTTCGCGGCAAGCATAAACCGGAATATCAAGCTCATTTAGATTTGGGCGATATTGTCGAAGTGTCAAACATCACGAAGTTAAAATTTACCGGTAAAAAATTAAATCAGAAACAGTATTATCATTTTTCCGGTTATTTGGGCGGGCTCAAAACACGCAAGATGTCGGATATCTATGCTAAGAATCCGGGCGAAGTTTTATACCGCGCCGTTCGCGAAATGTTACCGGACACGAAACTGCGCATCGGCATGCTGAAAAGATTAATTATCAAATAATATGGCCAATCAGAAAATAAAAGGCAAACCAGTAAAAGAAATTAAAATCGTTAAACCAGTTCGCGAAATCGGCGAAGTGGCGGTTACGGATTTACCGGAAGAAAAGGATTTTATGCCGCTTGGTAATGATCCGGTGGAATTTACCGGTAAATATACTAAGGCGGTCGGTCGGCGCAAACAAGCGGCGGCTCAGGTGCGCTTATATGAAGACGGCAAAGGCTTTATTATCATTAATGGTAAACGGGCGCATCAGTATTTTCCGGGCGAAGGTTTTAATTTAATTACGCAACCTTTAAAAGTTACTGGTCATAGTCGCGATTTTAATTTTTCCGTGGTCGTCTCTGGCGGTGGCAAGTCTGGTCAGATTGGCGCCGTTCGTTTAGGGATTGCGCGCGCTATTTTTGCCTATGATCCGGCAACCAAAGAAGCCTTAAAGGTTAATAACTTCTTAACTCGCGATCCGAGACAAGTCGAAAGAAAGAAACCGGGTTTACGCAAGGCCAGAAAAGCCCCGCAATGGAGCAAGCGTTAAAAATCTATTCCAATTTACATATCAAAAAGAGCCTCGGTTTTCCGAGGTTCTTTTTTTGACAAAAAAGGGAATTTGGCGGTATTATTAAAATCTAAACCCCGTAAAACAAGGTTGTCATGAAAAAGATTAAAAAGCACATTAAAATTATGTTAGGGTTGGTGATCATGATCACAGCCCTCGTTTTCACCAGCTGCCAGCACGCTAAGGTAAGTGAAGTCTATTTGCGTCCGGAAAAGATGCCACAATTTGTCGGCGGTGATCAGGCACTGGCTGATTATTTATCAACCATTGAATATCCGCAATGGGCCAAAGACAAAAAAATTCAAGGAAAAGTGTTTATCCAATTCGTAGTGGATGAAACCGGCCAGGTTACGGATGCTAAGGTGTTAAGAGGCTTAACCGGCGATTGCAACCAGGTCGTATTGAAAAAGGTGGCGGCTATGCCTAAATGGTCTCCTGGTGAAGACAAAGGAAAACCGGTTAAAACCATGCTGGTTTTGCCCGTCCAATTCAAACTCAGCTAGCTATTAAGGCACAAAGCTTGAGTTTTCTCTAGAACAAACACCCTATTTACTAGGGTGTTTTTTTGTTATAATTTAAGCATATGGAGAATCTCCTAAGAAAACTAGAAGATTTACGGGAACGCTTTTTGAAAACGAAGGCGCTTTTGGAAATTGATCGAAAGATCGTCGTCGAACAGGAATTGCGCCTTAAAATGAGTGCGCCGGATTTTTGGAATGACCGAGAAGCGGCGGTTAAAACCGGTCAGGAAACAGAAGGCTTAGCTTCGGAAATAAAAGATTGGTTACTGATGGAAAAAGAGATTAGGGAGCTCGAAGAAATCGCGGCCTTGGCGCAGAAAGAGGGCGGTGGAGATTTAACCGAGGAGTTAGAAAAAAAATACGAAGAATTATTAAAAAAGTTTGCGCATCTTGAGTTCTTGGCCTTGTTTTCCGAGAAGTATGACCATGATAACGCCTTACTGGCAATTCACGCCGGTACAGGCGGTGTAGACGCCCAGGATTGGGCGCAGATTTTAGAACGGATGTACTTACGCTTTGCGGAACGTGAGAATTGGCAAACTGAAGTGCTTGATCAGGTTTATGGGAATGAGGCGGGAGTAAAGAGTGTAGTGCTGCGTGTCGCCGGGCCCTATGCTTATGGTTATTTGAAAAGCGAGAACGGCGTGCATCGCTTACTACGTAATTCGCCCTTTAATGCCGATGGTTTGCGGCAGACTTCTTTTGCTTTAGTCGAAGTTATTCCGGAATTAAAAGATGACGGTGAAATTGTGATTAAAGAAGAAGATTTACGTATTGATGTTTTTCGTTCGAGCGGGCCGGGCGGCCAAAGCGTGAATACGACGGACTCGGCCGTGCGCTTAGTCCATTTGCCAACCGGCATCACGGTTTCCTGCCAGAGCGAACGCTCGCAGCGTCAGAATAAGGAGAACGCCTTAAAGATTTTAAAAACCAAATTATATCAATTAGCGCTCACGGCCAAGGAGAGCGAGGAAAGGGAACTTAAGGGAGAATTAACTAAGGCGGAATGGGGACGGCAAATACGGTCGTATTTTCTTTATGGCAATCGTTTAGTTAAAGATCATCGGACGAATTTTGAAAATTCCAACGTTGATGCGGTTTTAGACGGTGATTTGGAACCGTTTATGGAAGCCTATCTGCGTTGGTTAAAGAAAAATTAAAGATTGACATAATTAGTTTTTAATTGTAAGATAATTTGAAAATTAAAATTTAGATTGGACCTTAACAATTTTAGTATTTACCTTAAACCCGTAACCATGAAAAACTCATTTTTGAAGATTACCAGTATGATTTTGCTCCTGGCGTCGATTTTATTTCTTGGGCAAGGCAAGGTAGCTAATCCCGAGCTTCTTTTTTATGCCGTCATCAGCGCCGCTCTTTGTCTGCCCTTAGCTTTTAAGACGGCCAAACGAGCTGAAAATCCCGAGATTTTTTATACGATATTAACCGCGAGTGGCTTCTTTTTTGTTGTCAGCTTAATCAACTATGTTATTTTCATAGTTGATCATTATGGAGATTCAAGCGGCATGGTCGCTACGATATTTTTGCTTTGTCTCTCGGTAATTGTCGCTGGCCTTTTGTTCTTAGCGATTCCTGATGAAGAGTGGAGATACAAACTATTTCATCGTCTGCGTTATTTGCGATTACCGCTTTTCCATCTCTTCTATGTATTCCTGGTGTTAATCGTTATCATCAGTGCCGGCCTAACCTATTTTGGTAATTATCACTTGGAAATTCTTCTGGTGATGAGCGCTTGTTTTCAAATCAGCGCCGCCTTTATTATCGAACCCTTAAATCCCTCCAAGCCGTACAAGGTCTTCAATATTATAATGGCGATTTTCTCCATTGGTATATTCTTTTGTTATTTTTACCGCTTGGTAGAAATAAGTATTGGCAAAGAAATAGATATCATTAAAGCGACGTTTCTAACCTTGGTCACCTTGTTCATCTTAGTCGGATTCCTGAATTTTGCCGGGAAAAGATGGTTCGAAGGCCTGGCCCATAAAATTCGGCACGGCACTTAAGTTTATCTTTTCTTCATAACTCATTTGTTACAATGCTGTTACTAAACCTAACAGCATTTTTTTATGGCTTTTTCCTTACGGCGTCGGCCACCCCAGCGCTTAACCCCAGCGCGAATTTTTTTGTTGCTTAATTTCTGGACGATTTTTATGGTTTGGATATTGGGTTTTCGGATTAATGCCTTTCGGCCGGTAGTCAAGCCGGGAGAGTTAGCTGCTTCTAATGGCCATTATATCAGTCTTATTGGCCGCGTTTGCGAGGAGGCCGATGTTGATGTTAAAAGCCGGCGTTTAACCGTTTGCGCTAACGGCCGAGTGTTGGTGACGACTAATTTATATCCCGTTTATAATTATGGCGATTGGCTTAAAATCAGCGGTCGCTTAGAAACACCGCCGAAAATAGAGGGCTTTGATTATGAAAATTATTTGGCGCGTTATGATATTTATTCGGTCATGTATTATCCGAAAATTGAAAGCAGTTCGGGAATTTTAAGCTATTCCCAGAAAATTTATTTAAATCTCCTGCGTTTTAAATGGCGTTTAAAAGAAATTATGGAGCGCGCTTTGCCCGAGCCAGAGGCCGGTTTAGCTGACGCCCTCCTGCTCGGTTATAATCGGACAGTTTTGAAAAGCGATTTGCAAATTTTTTCTCGTGTCGGCATAAGCCATATAATTGCCATTTCCGGTTCGCATATCACGATACTCAGCGCCATGATTATTAATTTCTTTCTGACCCTAGGGCTTAGCCGCCGTCGCTCCTTAATTATTATTTTTGGTTTTTTATTTTTATATCCGCTCGTGACTGGCCTCGCCGCTTCCGCCGTCCGGTCGGCGATTATGGGTGGCTTGGCTTTTTTGGCGGTTTATTATAATCGGCAGAGCTCCTTAATTAATGCTTTGATTTTTTCCGCGTCCGCGATGCTTGTATTTAATCCGCGGCTCTTGCGGGCGGATATTGGTTTTCAGCTATCTTTTGTCGCTCTTTTAGGAATCATTTATATTTATCCCTTGGGAGAAACTTTAACGAAAAAATGGCTGGAGCATAAAAAATGGGGGCGGGGAACCGTTAAAATAATTAAGACCGGTTTAGAAACTATTAATCTGACTTTAGTTTCGCAGATTGTGATTTTGCCGGTTGCTCTTATTAATTTTAAACAATTATCCCTTATCGCGCCGCTGGCTAATTTATTATTGCTTTGGGCTTTTCCTTTTATTTTAGGCTCGCTTATCATCGCTTTGTTTCTGGCCGCGCTTTTACCTGCTTTGGCGCCACTCTGGTTCGGACTGTCTTATTTTCTTTTAAAATTTATTTTTATCGTTGCTAATTTTTTAGCGCGCCCGACCTGGGCCGCGGTTACGATTAATGATTTTAATTGGTGGTGGGGCGGGGCGTATTATGGAGCTTTAATTATTTTGTTATTTATATCTCGAAAGTTTATAATTGACAAAAAGGCGAGGAGTAGATAAGATAAGGGATTATTTTTCAAGACTGTCATTTAACAATTAAACCCACAAAATAAACTGTTTATGATAAGAGATCGTTTGCAAACCGAAAGAGGCCTTCTTTCTTTATTAAATTTTTCTGGTAAAAACGTCCTGGAAATCGGTTGCGGTGAAGGATATTTTTCAGAAATGTTGATTGCTGAGGGGGCTAGCTTAATAGCGATAGATCCCGACGAAAAAAAGTTGGCTATCACTAAGAAAAAATTACAAGAGCATATCGATAAGTTCGATTGCCGAGTGATGTCAGGCGATGATTTATTCATCTTCGACGATAATCTTTTTGACTTTGTGTTCTTTTCCTATTCTTTACACCACCATCCCGAACCAATAAAAGCAATCGTCGAGGCTTATCGGGTCCTAATTCCTGGCGGCGAAATCATTGTGATTGAACCAGTGGCCAATGGTGAATATTGTCGCTTTTTAGCACCGGTTCATGATGAAACTGCTGTTTTAGCCAAAGCGGATTTTAGCTTGCGCCTTTTTCATTCGAAACGCAAAACAAATTTCAATTACACGGTTGACTGGGTTTTTGACAATCGTGATGACTTGATACGTAGTCTGTATAAAAGCTACGGGAGCCGGCTCGCTCTTTTTCAGCACATGACCAAGGTTTATCCGCCGGAAGGAGAAATCAGCCTCGAGGACGAAGTAATCCTCTGGCGTATCCAGAAATAACCAATAAACTCCCCGAAGAAGGGAGTTTTTTATATCTCTTGACAAGTATTTGCCGATGCTTTAATATGATAAAGTGCTTTATTAAGGTGAAGTGAAAAAATGATTAAAGATAATAACAATATATTTTCCGCCGATTTATACGAAGCGATTCTCAGATTGAATGATCTTGATGAAGCGCGCCGGTTTTTTCGCGATCTTTTGACCGAGCAAGAAATTCTTGAATTCGGTAAACGGTGGCATGCCGCCCAAATGCTTGAAAACAAGAAATCGTATATCGAAATCGAAAAGGAAACCGGATTAAGTTCCGCGACGATTGCTCGTATTTCGAAATGGCTTAATCATGGCATGAACGGTTATAAGACAATAATTGATAAAATAAGAGCGCACCACCATTCCGACTCGGCTACCAAGCAGAGTCGGAATCAGGAATAATTTTTGCTGATTCGGACCCTTCTTAGTAGTTAAGAAGACAAGCGCTCTTTTAAAATAGTAAAAACAAATAAATTCAGTTTAATATGGACAAGAATCTGTACATCATCGCCGCTGCCGGCGGGAACATCACGGCTATCCAGGTGTTAGCTGTGCCAAAAACAAAGGCCGAGTATGAAAATCTGGGCCGAGATCTAATTAATAATAATCAAGCGCAGCAGGTTGAGCAAGCCGGCTTTTTGATTGTTAGCGATAATCATTTTGAAATGAGCGGTGGAGAATTTTGCGGTAACGCCGCACGGGCGGTCGCTATTCTTTTCGCGCAGATTAAAAAACAGCATCAAGTTGAATTCACGATGTCCGGTTTTCCTGGCTTAGTTCAGGGTCAGGTTAAAGATTTGGGACAGAATAAATTTTTCGTGCAATGCCGTTTCCCGAATATGCCACTTAAGATTAAAGCATTATCTTTAAACCAGCCGGCCACTTTAGTCGATTTAGGAGGGATTGTTCATGTCGTGATGGAAACGGAATTTCCTAGCAAAAGTTACGAAAGTGAACACCGCCAGGTTGTTAAAACGCTTGGTTTGGAAAATCGGGAAGCTGTTGGTGTTATTTGGACTAGCCGGGTAGGCTCGGAAGTAAAAATTGATCCTGTCGTCTGGGTCAAAGGAGTTGATTCTTTCTTTTACGAATCGTCTTGCGGCTCTGGTTCTATTGCGGCTGCTCGAGTTTTGAGCGCCAGTCGAATAATTCAACCGACCGGTCAGATGATCGAAGTCTTAATTGAATCGAATGATGTAATCTTAAAAAGCGAAATGGAGGTAAAAGATGCCGGAAATTAAATTTGTCCAAGTGACAGCAGACTCCTCCGCACATTATCAAGCAGAATTTATCCAGGTTTATAAAGAGGTTTTTGCTGGTCCGCCCTACTTTGAAACTTATCAAAGCGATGAGGTTCTTAACTGGGTTTGGAAACCGCACTTGAGCAAAGGCTGTATCTTTTTAGCCTTGGCTGATGAACAAGTTGTCGGTTTAAGTTGTAGTATCCCACTTAAACAAATTCAGGCCGGTGAACCGAACAGCGATGTTCGTGATTCTCTGAGTCATAATTTGAAATTACCTTTTTCCTGGATTGACGCGTGCTATATGTCGGAAGTGGCCGTTATGTCTGATTATCGACAGCGAGGAATTGGCACTGAGTTAATTAAGCAGCGTTGGGTCTGGGCCAAAGGACAGGGAATCAAAACTTATGTGATGCGCACTGCGTCTGAAGGTAGTAATTCCTTGGGAATTTATCTTAAGTTGGGAGCCAAGAAAATAAATGGCTTCTGCCAGGATGTTTCCGCTATCGGCGTTGTCTCCGCGAGTAAATGCCGAATTTATTTGTATGGCGAAATCGTTTGAAATAAAAATGATAAATGCAAAAGCCCGCCTTTTTAGGTGGGCTTTTTTAAAAAAATGTGTTAAAATTTAAAAAATAAAGGGATTATTTATGCCAAGAGTAAAAAAAATTTTAAAATATCAGGATTTACAAAAAATTGCCGGTGGCGATAATAAAGAACCGCTAGTTGTTTTAAATAAGCTTTATCCGGACATAATCTGCCATTATCAAAAAAAAGACATGCGACCTTATGTTGGTTTTAATATTTTGGTTCGGAAAAGTTTAGGAGTCAAATTAAATAGAGCCAATCAAAAACTGCAAAAATTATTACCCGAGGCTAAATTAAAGATAGTTTATGGTTATCGTCACCCCGCTATTCAGCAGAAATATTTCAAACAATTTAAAAAGAAGTTGGCCGAAAAATATCCTCGATTAAATGATTTTGCGTTAACGTCATTAACTCATAATTTTGTGGCTTCGCCAGATGTCGCTGGCCATAGCGTTGGCGGAGCGGTCGACATAACAATAGTTTCTCAGGGTCGAGAATTAGATATGGGGACGAAGATTGCGGACTATCATGACTCGGAAAAAATAAAAACTTTTTCAAAAAAAATTAGTCGGAAACAAATAGCTAATCGAACTCTTCTTCATAATTTATTAGTCGCCCAAGGACTAGCCCCGTTTTATGGTGAGTGGTGGCATTTTTCTTATGGTGATAAGGAGTGGGCCAAATTTTATAATAAGAAGAAATCTCTATATTCTGAGATTGTATATAAAAATAAGTCATAGTTGACATTATTTAATTATTTTGGTATTATAAAAAGAAAATTAAATAGATCTTTATTATAAAAATATACGGGGTATGTAGTTCAGTTGGTTAGAGCATCAGATTGTGGATCTGAGGGTCGCGGGTTCGAACCCCGTCATACCCCCGAGAGCTCGCTTAGAAATAAGCGAGTTTTTTATTGACGTGAGGCGCCGGGAAGAGCTAAGATATTTAATCACGCTTAGTGATTTGTCCTTTACAAATTTAAAATAGTCAATTATTAACCCTAAACCTTTATTATGAGAAATTCAGACATTGCTGATTCTATGGAAATCAAGTTATCAGCCGAATTACCGCCGCCAAAAACTTTCGACCCGAAATTCATGCGAGCGCCTGATCGCGCTTTAGAGCTTGAACCGAAGGAGATTGAACTGGCGCTCCGAAACGCGTTACGTTACATTCCCGCCGAAAGGCACGCTGATCTGGTCGATGAATTCTTAGAAGAGCTCCGAACTCGCGGCCGAATTTATGCTTATCGTTTCCGTCCCGAAGGAAGGATTTACGGAAAGCCGATGGACCAATATGAAGGCATCCCTGAAGCCCGGGCCTTGCAAGTCATGATTGATAATAATCTTGACTTCGATGTCGCTCTTTATCCCTATGAGCTCGTCACCTATGGCGAGACTGGGCAGACTTTTCAGAATTGGATGCAGTATCTCCTGGTCAAGAAATATTTACAGGCAATGCGCCGTGATCAGACTCTGGTTATCAGTTCGGGGCATCCGGTTGGGCTTTTTAAGTCCTCGGTCAATGCGCCGCGCGTTATCTGCACCAACGCTTTACTGGTCGGTGAATGGGATAATGCCGAAGAGTTCAAGCGACTGGCTGCTCTGGGCGTTTCTAATTATGGTCAGATGACGGCCGGCGGCTGGATGTATATCGGTACTCAGGGCATCATTCATGGTACCTATATTACTATCCTTAACGCCGCCCGACAGTATTTAGGCGTGCGCGAAGATCAGAATTTAGCCGGTAAATGTTTTGTTTCTTCTGGTTTGGGCGGCATGTCCTGCGCTCAGCCCAAAGCTGTTAAGATTGCTGGCGGAATCGCTGTTATTGCCGAAGTTGATCAGGGACGCATTAAGCTGCGCAAGGAGAGGGGCTGGATTGATCAATATACTTCTGATTTGAGCGAAGTTGCTTATTTGATTGAGAAGTACAAATTATCCAAACAACCCCTGGCTCTCGCCTATCACGGTAACATCGTTGATCTGCTCGAATACCTGGTTGATTATCATGTGGATGTCGATTTGCTTTCTGATCAAACGTCCTGTCACGCTGCTTATGAAGGCGGTTATACGCCAGTGGACGTTGATTTTGCAGAAGGCCGCTATCTACTCAGTAAAAAGAAGACACGCTTTAAAAAAATGGTTGACGAATCATTAAAGCGCCATTTCATAGCGATTAAAAATCTGACCGAGCGGGGCGTTCGTTTCTGGGACTACGGCAATAATTTTATGAATGCCGTTTTCAAATCCGGCCTTAAGGAAATTGCTAAAAACGGCGTGAACACCAACGACGGATTCATCTGGCCTTCCTATGTCGAGGATATCATGGGGCCGATTTGTTTCGACCATGGCTTCGGACCATTCCGCTGGGTTTGTTTGAGCGGGAAAAAAGAAGACCTGAAAAAGACGGATCAAATTGTGATGTCTCTGATTGATCCGACCCAGAGTTCCTTGCACCGCGACAATTACCAATGGATTGCCGATGCCGAGAAAAACGATTTAGTTCTTGGCACCCAGGCGCGCATCATGTACAACGACGAACAGGGAAGGATAAAAATCGCCTTGGCTTTCAATAAGGCAGTTAGAAACGGCGAGATCGGACCGATTATGTTGGGCCGTGACCACCACGACGTTTCCGGCACGGATTCGCCTAATCGGGAAACGGCTAATATCTATGACGGTAGCAAACCAACAGCCGATATGGCGACGCAATGTTTTGCCGGTAATGTCGCTCGCGGTTTTACCATGGTCGTTCTGTCTAACGGTGGCGGGGTCGGTATTGGCCGGGCCATTAATGGCGGTAACAGCCTGCTCCTGGATGGCACCAAACGAGTGGATAGGATTATCAAATGCGGATTGTCCTGGGATGTGATGGGCGGAGTCGCTCGTCGCGCTTGGGCCAGGAAAGACGGCGCATTAAAAACTGCAGCGGAGTGGAACAAAGGAAATCGTGACGGGCAGATTACCTTGCCTTACCTGGTTGATTTGGCAGTTATTAATGAAGCAGTCAGTAAAAAGAAGTAAAAGAACATTTTTAAGTTTTATAAAACCCCATTTTGAAAAATGGGGTTTTTTATTTCTTGGTTATTTGTTTTGAAACTACGAGTTTGGTTCAAATAGTTGTAGTCTATTTCCTTCCAGATCGGCGATGGTCGTAATACGATAATTAACCATTTGCCGAATTTCTTCCAGAAATTTAACTCCTTTTTGTTTTAAGTCAGCTACTATCTCGTCAAGTTCGGAAACCTCAAAGATGGGGATAAAAGAATAAAGATTTTTTTCCTGGCTCGGTATCCAAACCGGCTGCCAGAGGGCGAGCCGCTTATCTCCAGTTTGGGTTTTAAGCTGACACCAGAGTCCGCTTTGTTCTTTGGCAATTTCACCGTCAAGCTCAAGGCCTAAAATTTTAGTGTACCATTCTACGGCCCGCTCAAAATCAATAACCACAATTTCTAGGTAAGCTAATTTTTTAATCATTTTTTAGTTCTCCTTTTAAACTAGAATAATTAACAATATTATTTCATAACGATAACGCGTAATTGATGCAATCCATCATCCCGCGCGCTTGGGGGAAATTAGAAATAAAAGTCGCCTTTTCCTTTAACTCATCATCGGCGTTACCGACGGCGAGCAAAGTCATACGAGGATCTTCGATAATATCGGTTTTATAATCGCCGATCATGTAATATTTATCATCCGCCTGATCTTCCAGCCCGAAGAGTCGCAGGTAGTTTAAGAAGCCCGCGGTTTTAGTTGCTTGCGCCGAACTAATAAGGGCGATGCCGTAAGTTTGATTGTAGTCACTTACTTCGAAGAAACTTGGTCGCGGAATTTTTTTAGCTTCAGTCGTAAACTCATCATAGAAAATATCATCAATCATGGCTAAACCACTTTGGTTTGTTCGCCGGGCATAATAGCCAATGGAAGTTTTACGGAAAGCGTCAAAGATAATCACGCTCGCATTAGACTTGAAGATTTTGTTGGTTCTTATCCAAGTAACCGAGTCGCCAGTGTAAATTGTTGCTTTAAAGCTTTTCGCTAAGTGGCGTAGAGCCTGTAGATATTTTACGATTTCCGATGACGGTAGTTGCAAGCGAAAAACTTCTTGCTGCTTATGGAGAATAACCCCGCCGCGTTCGGCAATAACCGTATTGATTTTTACGCCGGTAAATAATTGAAAATTAAACCGGAGTCTTTCGGCGGGTGTATCCGAACTGGGGACCAGGATGGCTTTATTTTTAATAAGCAATCGGCCAAGTTCACAGAAGGAGTAATTACAATGAAAGGCTTTGTCGATCAGGACGCCGTCTTGATCAGAAAATATTGTTATTTTTCTTTTTCTTTTCATGGGGCATTTATTTAGTAATTGTGAAATGAACAAATCAAGTTTTTGAAACGTCCTCACATTAGCATAAGAGCACTCTTTAGGCAAGTAAAGCGTTGAAAAGTTACGCACTTTAGCATTTTGACAATTTAGCCGTTTCCGGCTAAGATGTCTTATTGCGTACGTTAACAATTAACCCTTATAAACCCCTGAAAATCATGAAAATAACAATTAAACCCGAAAGACCTGGTGGTTTCCTGGATTTTAATCCCGGGGAGTTTTTAGCCAGGGAGAGGATGCTAAATATCATCAATCAAGTTTTCCGTTCCTTTGGCTATAATCCGATAGAGACCCCAATGGTGGAATTTGCCAAAGTTTTGACTGGGGCTGACGAGACTTCGAAAAATATTTTCCAAGTCCGCAGCCGCGGTTCGAACAATGAGGATAGTTTAGCCTTGCGTTTCGATCACACTGTTCCCTTGGCCCGTTTTTTGTCGGCTAACCCTGGCATTAAATTGCCCTGGCGACGGATGGTCGTGGGTCCGGTATTTCGCAGCGATTCGCCGCAAAAAGGACGTTACCGTCAGTTTTATCAATTTGATGTTGATATCGCCGGTTGCGCCTTAATGCTCGCGGATGCGGAGATTATTGCCATTATGTACGAAACGCTTCGGGCCTTAGGCCTGGAACGTTTCATCATCAAGATCAACAACCGTAAAATTTTAAACGGCTTGGCGGATTTACTTGGTATTACTGACCGCCAGAAAATTACAGCGGCTGATGTTACCAAAGAAGTGATGAGAATTTTGGACAAAATCCCAAAGATTGGAATTGCTGCCGTCTTTGATGAACTGCGGCAAGAACCCGTGACCGAATTTGATCCCAGTCCTGGTTTGACGGAAGCGAATTTAATTCGACTTCAGGAATACCTGGAAATTAGCGGAGATAATTTAACTAAGATTTCTCAAGCTCAAAAACTCTTCCAACATATTTCCATTGCGGAAGAAGGTTTAGCCGAGCTCGTCGAGATAATGAAGTATCTCGAGCCCCTGGCTATTCCGACCGCCGCGGTCGAAATTGATTTCTCCGTTGCCCGCGGTCTGGATTATTATACCGGTCCGGTCTTTGAAACCTTTCTCTTCGATGCTCCGGAATTTGGGAGCGTTTTTTCGGGCGGTCGCTATAACGATTTAGTGGCTCGCTTTACGGGTCGGGAATTACCCGCTGTCGGCGCCTCGATTGGCGTCGATCGTTTGTTTTCTGCTTTACAGCAATTAGGCACGCTCAAGATTGAAAAAAAATCTGTGTCTGAAATACTGATTCTCCGTTTAACTACAGACCAAGACGCTTATTATTTGCGTCTGGCCAACCGCTTGAGAAAAACAGGGCTAAAAGTAGAAGTTTCTTTGTTAGAAGATACGACTTTCAAAGCCCAGTTTAATTTTGCGGTTAGCCAAGGTGTTAACTATGTTATTATTATCGGTCGCGATGAACTTAATCAACAAACCGTTAAGATAAAAAATCTGTTCACGCGACGTCAAGAAGAAATCCCAATTACCAAATTAATTAGTTATTTTCAAACCATCACCAAAATCCCATAACAATGAAAAAAGTAGTTTTAACTGGTCATGACTTGACCCTCAAGGAGGTTGTCATGATTGCACGTGGTTATCACGATTGCCACGGAGACCATCATTATCCGGTTGTTGTTTTATCAAACGGCAAGGATAATGTGAACGAAAACAATCACGCCGATAACGCGACGGCGCGGATTCAGAAAAAGAGGTCCGGCCTCGAAGCCCGTATCAAGGCGGGTGACATTATCTACGGCGTCAACACCGGATGCGGAATAAAAAAGGGGACAATCATCCCCGAAGCAGAAATCATCGCTTATCAGAAGCATTACATTCCGGCGCACTGCGTCCAGACCGGAGAATATTTTCCGGAAGAGGTAGTGCGGGCAGCGATGATTCTCAGAGTCAACTCCTTTGCCACGGGTTATTCGGCCATGCGGCTTGAAACCTGTGAAAAGATCCTGGAATTTTACAACCAGGGAATTATCCCTTGCGTCCCGGAACAGGGCTCGGTTGGGTCAAGCGGCGATTTAGCGCCTCTGGCGCACGTCGCGGCTGCTTTGGTCGGCCTGAAAGGACAAAATGTCCTTCTGCCAAAAAACGCGATTACTCCCAATCAGAGAGTACCGATGCCGGTTGTTGAAGCTCTGGAGATTATGAATGTGAAACCACTGGTTCTGGGAGCCAAGGAAGCCATGGGTTTAACCAATGGCGCTACCTTTACTCTGGCCCTGGGACTCCTGGCTATTCATGACGCCAAGAGGTTACTCAGCTTTTCTGACCTGGCCGCTGCTCTTTCTCTGGAAGCTATCCGGGGCGAGACCGCGGCTTTTGATCCCCGTTTAATTGGAATCAGAAATAACCATGGTGCGAAATGGGTGGCTGAGCGGATGCTCAAGCTGGTGGCTGGCTCTCAGAGAATGACCAAAGAGGCCAGGGAAGTATGTTTACCAGCCGAAAAAGGATCCAAGAGGTACATGGAGAATGATCAGCCGACACCGAGAGTGCAGGATGCTTATTCTTTCCGTGCTTATCCGCCAGTGGCCGGTTCAGTTTACCAGGCGTTCTGGTATGCAGAAAAAATCTTCCTGGATGAGATTAATGCGGCGACTGACAACCCGCTGGTTTTTGAAAAAGCGGATGGTAGTTTTGAAGCTCTTTCCGGTGGCAATTTCCACGGGGAACCTTTAGGACAGGCCGCCGACTTCCTCAAGATTGCCTTACAGCAGCTGGCCAATATTTCCGATCGCCGTTTCTATGCTCTGACTATGTCTTCAACTAGCTATGGCTTGCCCAGCGACTTGGCTGGACAGACGCATGTTCTTTTGAACACCGGTCTCATGATCTTACAGTATTCGACCGCCGCGTTGGTCAGCGAGAACAAGGTTTTGTGTCACCCCTCCGTGGTTGATTCAATCCCGACTTCCGCGAACCAGGAAGACTATGTCAGTATGAGCACAATTTCCGCTCGTCATCTGACTAAGGTGCTCAAGAATTCCTACCGAGTGATTGCCGCCGAGATTATGGCCGCTGCCCAGGGAATATCATTAACCGAAGCCGATCTGGCAAAAGAAGGTCACGGTCAACTCGGCGCCAAAACCGATGCCGCTTATAAAATTATCCGTTCGGTTTTACCGCCGATGGATGATGACCGCATCCTTTGTGTCGACTGGAACAAGGTAGTTTCCCTCATGGACGGCGACGAACTTTTGTCCGCCATCGCCTAAACAGCCAGTGCATTAAGTACATTATTTGAAAAATTTGTTCATTACAAAAACCGCTCCTTAAACAGGGCGGTTTTTTATATAATTTAAAAATTATTTTTTGGCTTTTTTGGCGCGCGCTTTTTTCGGCGCTTTGACGGCCTTCGTCCCCTTCGGTAACGCCGGCTTTCTTTTTGCCTTAACCCGTTTCGGTTTATTCATGGTACGCATGCAGGCAGTGCAAGCTTTTACCTTAATACCGTCTATGGTTAAGCTTTGTAAATTAATGTTCTGTCTTTTAAGGGTTCGGATCTTCGAGTGAGAACGACTAGCGCCTCTTGTCGAACTGCGTCCGCATAAATCACATTTCTTGGCCATAAGTTTGATATCTAACAAATAGTTATTTAAAAATCACCCCTATCTTAACAAGATTTTAAAAAATAATCAAGTTATGCTAAGATATAGGCATATGATTTATGTTTTTGAAGTAATCGTCTTAATATTTTCCGCGATCGTCCATGAATATATGCATGGCTGGATGGCCTATCGTCTCGGAGACAGTACGGCAAAAGACGCTGGTCGATTGACCTTAAACCCTTTGGCGCATCTGGAATGGTTCGGGTCTTTTTTCTTACCCCTAATTATGATTATTGCCAATTTCGGTTTTGTCTTTGGTTGGGCTAAACCGGTGCCTTATAACCCGTATAATCTACGTGACCGTAAATTCGGTGACGCTAAGGTCGCCTTAGCTGGACCCCTGGCCAATTTGATAATTGCCTTGTTTTTCGGGCTTATTTTGCGTTTTATGCCCATGTATAGCCTAGCCTTTAACGGTTTATTGGCAATTATCGTTTATATTAACCTAGTCTTAATGGTTTTCAACTTAGTGCCTATTCCTCCTCTTGACGGATCTAAGATTTTAGCCTGTTTTTTATCGCCTCAAGCCAAAGAGCGTTTTTTAAGGCTTGATCGAACCGGCTTTATCTTAGTGATTTTGCTCGTTATGCTTTTCGGTAGCTTTTTTATCCCCGTTGTTAATTTCTTGTTTAGGCTTATTGCCGGCGCTTCCTAATTTTGGCTAAAAATGATGAGACGGATGACCTTGACTTATGTTTTCTATTTTGTTAAATTAAATTAGTGTAAAAATAGCACATCCTGAGACTTCAGGATTATTTTAATATTTAAATTATGC
Organism: uncultured bacterium; assembly: GCA_903874345.1. Classification (GTDB taxonomy): domain Bacteria; phylum Patescibacteriota; class Patescibacteriia; order Patescibacteriales; family UBA12465; genus UBA12465. The sequence goes on along the minus strand of CAIQRY010000065.1, from coordinate 16,464 downwards.
CTACCGTTAATCAACTGGTCCGCCAGGGCCGCAAATCAATCGGCAAGAGACGTAATTCTTTGGCTTTACATATGAGCCTGGATTCTCTGCATCGCCGGAAAAAAGAAACTGCCAAAGGGGCGCCTTTTAAACAAGGGGTCTGCTTAAAGGTAACCACAACGACGCCGAAAAAGCCGAACTCCGCTTTACGTAAGATTGCGCGCGTCCGCTTATCTAATGGCATGGAAGTGACTGCTTATATTCCGGGCATGGGCCACAACTTACAGGAACACTCCATCGTTTTAGTTAAAGGCGGGAAGACCAAGGATTTGCCGGGTGTTCGTTATAAAGTTGTCCGTGGCGTTTTTGACGCTTCCGGTGTTGACGCGAGACGTCAGGGCCGCAGTTGCTACGGTGCTAAGAAACCAAAGAAATAATAATTTAAACATATGAGAGGTAAACCAGCCCCTAAAAGAACTATTGAAGGCGATGCTAAATATACCGATATTAATATCGCTAAATTTATTAATTACGTCATGGAACGCGGGAAAAAGAGTGCCGCGGAAAAAATTGTTTATGGCGCTTTTGAAATCCTAAAAGAAAAGACAAAACAGGATCCGCGCCATATTTTTAATAAAGCGATTAAAAAAGTTTCTCCTTTAGTGGAGGTGAGAGGCAAACGCGTCGGCGGCGCCAACTATCAGGTTCCTTTTCAGGTCCGAGGTGAACGCCGTTATTTTTTAGCTTGTAATTGGATTATTGATGCCGCTAACGACCGTCGTGGTCGCAGTATGGCCGAGAAATTAGCCGCCGAGATTTTAGATGCCTCAAATGGCGAAGGGACGGCCGCGAAAAAGAGAGAAGCGGTTCACAAGATGGCGGAAGCGAATAAGGCTTTTGCGCATTTTTCTCGTTAAGACGAAATAAACAATAAATTTAATTTTCAACAATAATTATGCCCCGAGACTATTCTCTACACGACACTAGAAATATTGGTATTATGGCGCACATTGACGCCGGCAAAACCACTTTTACCGAGCGCGTTTTGTTTTATACCGGTAAGAAACATAAAATCGGCGAAGTGCACGAAGGCGCGGCCGAAATGGACTGGATGGAACAGGAGAAGGAAAGAGGCATTACCATTACTTCCGCCGCCACAACTTGTTTTTGGAAAACTAAGAAAATCAATATTATTGATACTCCGGGGCACGTTGATTTTACGGTCGAAGTCGAACGTTCACTGCGCGTTTTAGACGGCGCAGTCGCGGTGTTTGACGGCCAGGCCGGCGTGGAACCGCAATCCGAAACCGTGTGGCGCCAAGCGGATAAATATCATGTCCCGCGTTTATGTTTCGTCAATAAGATGGATAAGATGGGGGCGGATTTTTATATGAGCTTGGATTCGATTCGCAAACGTTTAAATCCGAAAGCAGTCGCGATTCAATTACCGATCGGCGCGGAAAGCAATTTAAGCGGCGTGATCGATGTTTTAGAGAAGAAGGCCTATACTTTTTCTGGTTTTAACGGCATGGATATTAAAGAGATTGATATTCCGGAAGACATGAAAAAGAAGGTTGATGAATTTCATAATGAATTAGTGGAAAAAGCCGTGGAATGCGATGAAAAGTCCATGGAAAAATATTTGAACGGTCAGGAAGTTGGCCTCGACGAATTAAAAGCGGCAATCAGAAAAGGCGTGATTAGTAATTCTTTATATCCGGTTTTGTGCGGCACTGCCTTACAGAATATTGGCGTCCAATTAGTACTCGACGCGGTCGTTGAATATTTACCTTCACCACTTGATGTGCCGCCCATTGAAGCGACGGAAGTGCGCGATCTAGATAAAAAAGTAGAGGTAACACCGGACGACTCAAAACCTTTTGTTGGTTTAGCTTTTAAAATTGCGACTGATCCTTTTGTCGGTAAGCTTTGTTTCGTCCGCGTTTATCAGGGCGTACTCACCGCTGGTTCTTACATCGTTAATTCCTCGAAGGGAACTAAGGAGAGAGTCGGTCGTTTAGTGCGCATGCACGCGAACCATCGTGAAGAAATTAAAGAAATTTACGCCGGGGATATCGCGGCCGTGATTGGTTTGAAAAATACGACAACCGGTAATACTTTATGTGATGAAAGTACGGAAGTGTTGTTAGAATCCATTACTTTTCCGGAACCGGTTATTAAGATTGCGGTTGAACCGAAGACCAAAGCGGACCAGGAAAAAATGGGCGTTGCTTTACAGCGCTTGGCGGAAGAAGATCCGACTTTTAGAGTCGAAACCGATACCGAAACCAATCAGGTTCTGATTTCCGGTATGGGCGAATTGCATTTGGAAATTATCGTTGATCGTATGCGCCGTGAATTTGGCGTGGAAGCGAACGTCGGTAATCCTCAAGTGTCCTATCGCGAAACCATTACTAAAGTGGCGGAAGCGGAACATAAATATGTTAAGCAGTCTGGCGGTCGCGGTCAGTATGGTCATTGCTCCTTGCGCGTGGAACCGCTCGAAACCGGTAAAGGTTATGAATTTGCCGATGAAGTTAAGGGTGGCGTCATTCCGCGTGAATATATTCCGGCCATTGAAAAAGGTGTTAAGGAAGGGATGTTGTCTGGCGTGGTAGCCGGTTATCCCATGGTCGATGTTAAGACCGCGGTTTTCTACGGTTCTTATCATGAAGTCGACTCTTCAGAAATTGCTTTTAAACTCGCGGCTATCTTTGCTTTTAAAGATGCTTGTCAGAAAGCCGGTCCGGTTTTACTTGAACCGATTATGAAAGTGGAAGTCACGACTCCGGAAGAATACATGGGTAATATTATTGGTGATTTAAATGCCAAACGTGGTCAGATTGAAGAAATGACCGATCGGGCGAATGTTAAAGTAGTGCGTTCTAAAGTGCCGCTAGCCGAAATGTTCGGTTATTCGACCTCGCTCCGCTCCATGTCTCAAGGCCGCGCGAATTATGTCATGGAATTTTCCCATTATGCCGAAGTACCGAGAAATATTTTAGAAGCGATTAAAGAGAAGAAGGGTAAATAACTTATATATGAATGAGCAGTTTTCTTCTAGCTTAGTTCAAGAAACGGTGGCTAAAGAAGTCGAGACCAAGGAAGAGATTGAGATGCGTATCCGTAAGGAGATAATTGCTAAAGGTAAAGAATTTGAAGGCGTTGAATTTAAGTTTCGGGAGCCGAAGAGAAAAATTGCTAAAGATGCTTTACCCGCTACTTTGAATTGGAATTTGTTCAATAAGAATTTAAGTGTTCAAGAAAAGCTTAATTTGCAAAGCTTACTTGAGAAAATGGAAGCTTTTCTGGATAGCCCGATTATTACCGATAATTTTGATGATCATGGCGCGCGCCGAGTTTGGGAAGGAAAATATTTAGAGCAACTTTCTCCGGAAGCACAGGCTTATTACAGCCATAACCGACTTGGTCTTAATTTCGCGACCGGCGTTATTAAATTCAGAAATTATTTTGACCCGATTAATCTTTTGCCAGGCGAAGAGATGAAGATGAATGAAGAGGCTTATAAGCTTTTGCTCGGTATGTGCAGTATTATTCCGGAACCTCTCAAAAATGGAGATGATTATGGAGAACTAAGCTTAGAAGATAAAATTATCTGTATCGAAAAGTTGGTTCCGGTGGTTAATGGAGTTGTCCGTTATTTCGGCGAGAAGAAGCTAGATCAAAGAAATTAATTTTTATATATGTTTCCCGAGCAATTAAAAAAAATCCTTAATCTTATTAAGACGACCGGTGATCGGGTGATTCTGTTTGACCATAATACGCCGGACGAATCTTATGTGCTTATGGATTTAAATAATTACGCCGGCTTGGTCGAAAACAAGGTTTTGACTCAGCCGCATCCGGTCGCCAGTGTGGCTCCGGAAATGGCTAAAGAAAAAGAAAAAACCAGTATTTTAGAAAATTTGACAGAAGAAGATTTAACTGATAAAATTAATCGCGAAATCTCGATGTGGAAAAATCGGGAAAATTCACCGTATCTGGGAGAAGAGAATAAGACTAAGAAGCCTTGGCAAATTCCGTCTCAAGTTAAAGAAAAAGCCCAGGAAGTAGAATAGGACAAAATAATTTACAATAATTTAAAATAATTAATTAAGTTCGGCTGGTTTCCTAGATATAGGAAAGAAACCCCGTGGAAACGGGGGCCGTACAACAAAAACATGGCAGACAAATTTGAACGCAACAAGCCCCATGTTAACGTCGGTACTATCGGCCACGTTGATCATGGGAAAACCACTTTGACGGCCGCTCTTTTGGCAGTTTTAAGCGCCAAGGGTATGAAGGCCTCCAAAAAGGGTGTCGGGGAAATCGATGCCGCGCCGGAAGAAAAAGCGAGAGGGATTACCATCGCCACCGCGCACGTCGAATATGAATCCGAAAAACGTCACTATGCGCACGTTGATTGTCCGGGTCACGCCGATTATGTTAAAAACATGATTACGGGCGCCGCTCAGATGGACGGTGCGATTTTAGTCGTCGCGGCGACTGACGGCCCGATGCCGCAGACCAGAGAACATATCTTGCTCGCCAAACAGGTTGGTGTGCCTTATATCGTTGTCTTCTTGAATAAATGCGATATGGTTGAAGATAAAGAACTGATTGACTTAGTTGAAGAAGAAATTCGTGATTTACTTAAGAAATATGAATTCCCGGGTGATAAGACCCCGATTATTCGCGGTTCGGCTTTGAAAGCCTTAGAGAACCCGACCGGTCCTGATGCCCAGCCGATTATGGATTTAGTTAAAGCTTTAGATGACTATATTCCGGAGCCGGTTCGTGCCGTTGATCAACCGTATTTAATGCCGATTGAAGATATCTTCTCGATTGAAGGCCGTGGCACTGTGGTCACTGGTCGTATCGAAAGAGGTATCGTTAAAGTTGGCGACGAAGTAGAAATGGTTGGTTTAATGGATACCAAAAAGACCACCGTTACCGGAATCGAAATGTTTAATAAACAATTAGACGAAGGTCGCGCCGGGGACAATGCTGGTATTTTGCTACGTGGTACAAAAAAGAATGAAGTGGAACGTGGCCAGGTTTTATGTAAACCAGGTTCTATCACTCCTCATTCTGAATTTACCGCGGAAGTTTATGTTTTATCCAAGGAAGAAGGCGGTCGTCATAAACCGTTCTTCAATGGCTATAAACCACAGTTCTATATCAGAACGACCGATGTGACCGGTGATATTACTTTACCGGCCGGCACGGAAATGGTTATGCCTGGCGATACCGTTAACTTAACGATTAAGTTAATTTCGCCGATTGCTTTGGAAGAGAAGCAGAGATTCGCTATTCGTGAAGGCGGTAGAACCGTCGGCGCGGGCGCGGTCACTAAGATTTTGAAGTAATTAAATTGTTACTTTGCCCCGCTCTTACTCAAGGGCGGGGTTGTAGTGTCAATTTAAAAAATTAACTATGTCCGACAACAAAAAAGACGAAAAAGAATTTAAACAGCGGATCAGAATCAAGATCAAGGCTTTTGATCATAAGATTATTGATCAGTCCACAAAAACGATCATCGAAACGATTGAACGTTCCGACGCCCAATTTTTCGGGCCGATTCCACTGCCGACGGAAAAACGGAAATATACGGTTAATCGCTCTACTTTTGTGCATAAAGATGCTCGCGATCAATATGAAATGCGGATTCATAAACGCATGATTGATATTATTGATCCGACCGCGAAAACCATCGAAGATTTGACGAATTTGAGCCTACCGGCCGGGGTTGACGTGGAAATAAAAATGTAGTAGAATAAAAAAGAAATATTAATTAAGCTAATGTGAGCTTGAATAACTCTGGCAACAAGGAAAGTGTTTAAGTAAATATTAGCTAAAATTGGAGGTAAATCAGCGCTAAATAAAAAATAATATAATTGGAAATAAATTCCGTTTTTATTGTTTTAAAGTTTTTTTGCGCTGGTTACTAGGACCAGCTTTTATTTTTAATTAGTAAAAGGGAGAGAAAACATATGAAATTTATCAGCGGTAAAAAAATGAGCATGACCCAGATCTGGAGCGGTGATAAGGTTTTTGGCGTGACGCCCGTCCAAGCCGGTCCTTGTGTCGTTACTCAGGTTAAAACCAAAGCTAAAGACGGTTATAACGCTTTGCAGTTGGCTTATGGTACGCGCCAGGCGAAGAATATTAATAAACCGCAATTAGGCCATTTCAAGAGTTTGAATATTTTGCCGGCTCATGTCCGTGAATTTAGAACGGAAGAGGCGGCTAATTTTAAAGCCGGCGATGTGATTACTGTTAAGACTTTTAAAGTCGGTGATATTGTTAATGTGACCGCGACCTCAAAAGGAAAGGGTTTTCAAGGTGTGGTTAAGCGCCATCATTTCCATGGTTTTAGAAAAACACATGGTAACAAGGACCAAGAAAGAATGGGCGGTTCCATTGGTCCGAAAGGTCCGGCTCATGTTTTTAAAGGAACGCGGATGGGCGGTCGTATGGGTGGCGATCGGGTCACGACGACTAATTTAGAAATTATTAGTATTGATGAAGCGAAGAATATTTTATTTATCAAGGGGGCGGTTCCGGGCGCGATTAATGGCTTAGCTTTGATTAATGGTCAGGGAGAATTAGTCGTTAATCAAGCGGCGCCGGAAGCGGTAGCGCCAGTTGCCGTAGAGGAAAATATCGAGACAACTCCCGCGGTGACTCCTGAAAATATCGAGGCGACTTCAGCCGTGACTGAAAATAACGTGACTGAAAATAATAAGTAATTTAAGAAAGTTTATATATGTCCATCAAGATAAAAGTTTATAATCAGTCTGCCGAAGCCGTTAAAGATTTGGATTTAAGCGCCAAGCTTTTTGGCGTTAAACCGAATAATGAGTTATTGCATCAGGCGCTCGTCGCGCAAATGGCGAATGAACGTCAGGTTTTAGCCCATACTAAGGATCGCAGTGAAGTGCGCGGTGGTGGTAAGAAACCGTGGAAACAGAAAGGAACTGGTCGGGCGCGCGTTGGTTCGAGTCGTTCGCCGATTTGGATTGGCGGTGGTATCGTCTTTGGCCCGACGAAAGATCGCAATTTTAAAAAGAAGATTAATCAGAAAATGAAACAGAAGGCCTTATTTATGGCTTTATCGGACAAGGTAGCAAATGATTCTTTAGTTGTCTTGGATAATTTAGAATTTAAAGATTATAAAACTAAGTTGTTTAACGCTATGGTAACGGCGGTGGAGAAAAAAGTTTTAAAGAATGATCGCCGTAATCTTTTAGTCGTTAATGATGCGAAGAATGAAAAGGCTAAGTACTCCGGTCGTAATTTAGCCGGCGTTAAAATCATTAATTTGGAAAATATCAATTTAGTCGACTTATTGAATTATAAGAATTTATTACTGACCGAAGGGGCCGTCGCGACTTTAACGACCCGTTATCAAAAATAAATATATGGCTTTATTTGGAAATAAAAAAACAGAAGATAAGAAACCCGTGGCTAAAACTGCTAAGGTTGCTAAGCCGAAAGCCGCGCCAGAGGCGACTTCGATGCAGGATCTTTATAGCGAAGCGCCTAAAAGCGTGAAGACGGCGAGCGGCAAGAAAGTCTCTCCGGTACGCTTCGGCAATTCCTATCGCATTTTAATTAAACCGCTTGTTACGGAAAAAGCCAGTATTCTGGGCGCAGAAAATAAATACGTTTTTATTGTTAATCCGAGTGCCAATAAAATTTCGGTCGCGAAAGCCGTGGCTGATACTTACGGTGTTCATCCGACCCAGGTTAACATTATTAAATCGAAAGGCAAATTTGTGACGCGCGGTCGAATCAGCGGACAACGCAGTGATTCGAAGAAAGCGATTGTCACTTTGCCGAAAGGAGAAACCATTAAAATTTACGAAGGCGTTTAATAAACCAATATGGGTATTAAAAAAGTAAAAGCGAATACACCAGGCAGACGAGAGGCAACTTTTGATGATTTTAAAGATTTAACGAAGTTTACCCCGGAAAAAAGCCTGGTCATGATTAGAAAAAGACAAGGCGGTCGTAATTCGACCGGTAAAATTACTGTTCGTCATCATGGCGGCGGCGCGAAACGTTATATCCGTTTAGTTGACTTTAATCGTGATAAATTTGACGTCCCGGCTAAGGTCGCGGCGATTGAATATGATCCGGGTCGTGGAGCGCGTTTAGCCTTACTTCATTATGTTGATGGCGCAAAACGTTATATTGTCGCTCCGGTTGATTTAAAAGTTGGCGATCAAGTGATGAGTTCCAAGAGTTTAATTGAAATTAAAGTCGGCAATGCTTTGCCGCTTCAATATATTCCGGCTGGCTTGCCAGTCTCGAGTGTTGAGCTCGAACCGGGTCAGGGCGCGAAAATTGCGCGCGGCGCCGGTAATTTAGTTTATGTCATGGGCGTGGAAGGAAAATATGCCCAGTTAAAAATGCCGTCCGGTGAAATTCGTCTTGTTAAGAAAGAATGTTTATGCACGGTCGGCCAAGCGTCCAACCCGGATAAACGTCATATTTCTTTAGGCAAGGCCGGTCGCAGCCGTTATTTAGGTATTCGTCCGACGGTTCGTGGTACGGCGATGAATCCGGTTGATCATCCGCATGGTGGTGGTGAAGGTAACCAGCCGATTGGCTTGCGTCATCCGAAAACCATTTGGGGTAAACCGGCTTTGGGCGTTAAGACTAGAAAGAAACGTCGCTCAAACCGCTTAATTGTTAAACGTCGCAGTAAACGCAAATAATTAATCATTAGATAAAATATGTCCAGAAGTTTGAAAAAGGGGCCTTATGTCAATTTGCGCCTCGTGAATAAAATAAAAAATTTGCGTCCGGGAGATAAAACCGTGCTTAAGGTTTGGGATCGCGCCTGTACAATTACGCCCGAAATGGTGGGTTTTACTTTGGGCGTGCATAACGGCAAGACTCACGTTCCAGTTTATGTGGTGGAAAATATGGTTGGTCATCGTTTAGGCGAATTTTCCTTAACTCGCAAATTTGTGAGTCACGGCGGAAAGATGGCTAAGACGCAGGCCGCGGATCAAAAAAAATAATTTTACACAAATATGGAAGTTAAAGCTAACTTAAAACATTTGAGAATGTCGCCGCGGAAAGCCCGTTTGGTGATTGATATTATCCGCAAAATGCCGGTTGATACGGCCTTGGATCAGCTCCAGTTTATTAATAAATTGGCAGCCGAACCGATTGCGAAGTTAATCAAATCGGCGATTGCCAACGCGGAGAATACTTATAGTTTAGAACGCAGCAATTTATATATTAAAGAAATTATGTCCGACGAAGGCGTGATGCTTAAGCGTTGGATGCCGCGGGCGCATGGTCGCGCCACAGCGATTCGAAAACGCGGTTGCCATTTAACTTTGATTTTAAGCGAAATCAAAGCGAGCGGCAAAAGCGAAAAGAAAGTTGTTAAAGTTGCGGACCCGGTTAAATTAGAAAAACTAGCTAAGGAAGGCGAAAAAGCGACGGCCAAAAGCGCGCTTAAAGCCGTTAAAGAAAAAGGTCAGAAGGCAGCGGGTGAAAAAGCAAAAATGTTTAGACGTAAGGCTGGTTAATATTTAAAGATAATTATTAATTCGTAATTCGTAATTGCTATATATATGGGCAAACAAGTTAATCCAAAAGTATTCCGTTTAGGTGTCATTAAGACCTGGCCGTCCGTCTGGTTTGAACGTGGCGATAAATATATTGCCAACATCAAACAAGATATTTATATCCGGAAATATATGATCCGGGAATTTAAAGAAGCCGGGATTGATCAGGTGGAAATTGTTCGGAGCTTGAATAAGATTGCGATTAATATCACGACGGCTAAGCCGGGGTTGATCATTGGCCGAGGCGGTAATGGTGTTGAAGAATTAAAAAAGAAATTACACGTTAAATTTTTGAAAAATTTCCGCATGGGCGAAATCAGCTTGAATATTAAAGAATTCAGCCGACCGAATTTAAGCGCGCAGATTATTGTCCAGACCATGATTTTAGATATTGAAAAAAGAACCCCTTTCCGTAAAGTGATGAAGCAGACCTTAAATAAAATCGAACGGGCCGGCGCTTTAGGCGCTAAGGTCGTTATCGGTGGTCGCCTAAACGGTGCGGAAATCGCGCGCACGGAAAAATTAGTTTGGGGTAAAGTACCGCTTCAGACCTTACGCGCTGATATTGATTATGCTCGCGGTGCGGCGCATACCAGTTATGGCGCCATCGGAATTAAAGTTTGGATTTATAAAGGGGAAGTCTTCGCCAAAGATCAGGAGAAAAAAGGCGAAGTCATTGCCAATTAAAAAAATAAATAAGGACACGCCCATATGTTAATGCCTAAGAAAACTAAATGGAGAAAAGACCAGAAACGCCGTCGTGGCGGTAAGGCCAGTCGTTATCTTAACATCAGTTTTGGTAGCTATGGCTTGAAGAGCTTAACGGCTTGCTGGGTCACTTCTCGTCAAATTGAAGCCGCCCGTCGCGTGATGACGAAATACGTCAAAAAAGGCGGTAAGATTTGGATTCGTATTTTTCCGGATAAGCCGGTTACCGCGCATGGCAGTGAAATGCCGATGGGTAAAGGTAAGGGGGCGGTTGATTTTTATGTCGCCATTGTGAAGCCGGGCATGGTGATGTTTGAAATGGAAGGGCTTGATAAGGCGACAGCGAAGAAAGCAATGGAACTCGCCGGACACAAATTACCGGTGAAGTGCCAATTTATCAGTAAAGAATAATTTTTGTTTCTGATTTAAATATATGGATTTTAAAGAACTAAAAACTAAAGATCAGGCGGAACTGGCGAAGTTACTCGCCGCGGGCCGTGAAAAATTACGCGATTTGCGTTTTAAAGATTCGAATAAGCAACTGAAGAATGTTCGGGAGATTCGGGCGACTAAACAACAGATGGCGCAGATCTTAACCTTAGTTAATAAGAAAAAATAATATGGCCACGAATCCGATTATCAAAAAACAATTCCAGGGCGTCGTGATTAGCAATAGTAATGCGAAAACGATTGTCGTCAAAGTGGAAAATGTTAAAAAGCATCCGAAATATCAAAAACGGTATGTGGTTAGTCGTCATTATAAAGTACACGACGAGAAAAATCAGTATCAAGTTGGCGATAAAGTCGCGTTTGTCGAGTGCCGACCTTTAAGTCGTGATAAAAGATGGCGAGTTATAAATCAATAATTATATGGTTCAGGTTCAAACCTATTTAAAAGTAGCCGATAATTCCGGCGCCAAAGAAGTCCAGTGCATTCGTGTTTTGGGCGGTTATAAGAGACGCTATGCCGGCGTCGGTGATATTATCGTGGCGGCGGTGAAAAGCGCTGTGCCTCATGCCGCTGTTAAGAAAAGTGATGTCGTCAAAGCGGTGGTGGTTCGGACGAAGAAGGAAATCCGCCGGGCGGATGGTTCTTATTTACGTTTTGATGATAACGCTTGCGTGATTATTACGGATTTAGAGAAGAAGGATCCGAAAGGAACCCGTATCTTTGGACCAGTGGCGCGTGAAGTCAGAAAGGCGGGTTTTGTAAAAATCGCCTCACTGGCCCCAGAAGTTTTATAAATTCGGCTTGTTTCGAAATATATGAATATCAAAAAGAATGACAAAGTAAAAATTTTAGCGGGCAAGGACCGAGGCAAGATCGGCAAGGTTTTGCAAGTGATGCCTCAGGAGGGCCGCATCAGCGTCGAAGGCTTGAATTTACTGATTAAGCATTTGCGCCCCCGTCGCGAAGGCGAAAAAGGACAGCGGATTGAATTTCCGGCCTTTATTAACGCGTCTAACGTCGCGGTGGTCTGCGCAAAATGTGGTCGCGCGACACGCTTAGGTTTTAAAACTATGAAAATTGAAGGGAAGAAAGATAAGAAAGTTCGCGTCTGCCGCAAATGCGGAGAAATCATTGAGTAATTAAATCTATATGAGATTAAAAGAACAATATAAAAAACAGATTGTCCCGAAGATGGAGGAAAAATTCGGATTCAAAAATGACATGCTTGTGCCGCGCTTAAGCAAGGTGGTGATTAATGTGGGCTGTGGCGCTCATGCCAAGGAAAAAGAATTTTTAACTAGCGTCGAACAGGGCTTACTTAAGATTAGCGGCCAAAAGCCGGTTTTTACCACGGCCAAAAAATCAGTCTCCGCTTTTAAAATCAGAGAAGGAATGACGATTGGCGCGAAGGTAACCTTACGTGGTCAAAGAATGTATGATTTTGTGGAAAAATTAGTGGGCATTACTTTTCCGCGCGTCCGCGATTTTCGCGGGATTAGCGCTAAATCCGTTGATCGCAGTGGTAATTTAACCGTTGGCTTGAAAGAATATGCTTCTTTTCCGGAAATTAAAGCCGAAGATGTCAGTAATTTGTTTGGTTTGGAAGTCTGCTTATCGACGACGGCGCGAAATCGGGAAGAGGGTTTGGAACTTTTCCACTTAATTGGTTTCCCCTTTAAAAAAGACAGCAAATAATTTAAATATTATGGCGAGAACAGCATTAATTGTAAAAGCGAAAAGAAAACCAAAATTTTCGACCCGTAAAATCAACCGTTGCTGGCGTTGTGGCCGCAACCACGGCTATATGCGCGATTTTAAATTGTGCCGTATTTGTTTTCGGGAATTGGCTGATAACGGCGATTTGCCGGGTATTAGAAAATCCAGCTGGTAAATAAATTATTTAAATAAAAATATGATGGATCCCATCGCAGACATGTTCACCAGAATCAGAAACGCCTCCGCGGTTAAAAAACCGGAGATTGTTTTGCCGTTATCAAAATTAAAATATGAGGTGGCCAAGATTTTGGAAACCGAAGGCTGGGTTAAGAAGGTTGTTATTCTACCCGGTGGTTTGGCTGGTCGCCGAACGAATTTTGATGAAATCAAAATTGATTTGAAATATCGCAAGAACGGTAAACCGCAAATTACCTCTATTTCCCGTGTCAGTCGTCCGGGACTACGGATTTATGTTTCACATGATGAACTCCCGACCGTTTTGAATAATTATGGTATCGCCATTATTTCGACTTCTCGTGGACTGATGACTAATAAAGAAGCGAAGAAACAGAAAGTCGGCGGCGAAGTAATTGGAGAAATTTTTTAATTAACATTTAAGTCTTATCATATGTCACGTTTAGGAAAACTGCCAATTAAATTACCTGCCGGCGTTCAAGCGACTATTTCGGACAAAGAAATGATTTTCAAAGGTCCGAAGGGTGAGTTGCGCTTAGCGGCCAATTCTTTAATTGAGGTTAAGGTTGTGGGTCAAGAAGTAATTGTCGCGCCTTATGACCGAGAGGCTAAAAATGCTAGTGCCCATTGGGGTTTGATTTGGAGTTTAGTGAAGAATGCGGTTGAGGGCGCCTCGGTTGGTTTTATTAAAAAATTAGAAATTAATGGTGTTGGTTACCGTGCCGCGGTGGCCGGACGCCAATTAAATATGAGTTTAGGCTTTTCTCATCCGGTAGAATTCAAATTACCGACGGGAATTAATGCCTTGGTTGAGGGGAACGTGATTACCTTAAGCGGCGCGGATAAAAGTTTAGTGGGCGAAACTGCGGCTCAGATTAGAAAAATTCGTAAGCCCGAACCGTATAAAGGGAAGGGTATTAAATATTCCGATGAGATTATTAGACGCAAGGCGGGTAAAGCCGCGGCAAAAGGCAAATAAAAACCGTAAATAAGTAATTATATGGATAAAAATAAAGTTAAACAAACCCAACAGGCCCGTCGGCACGCTCGCGTGCGCTCGAAAATAACGGGCACGCCAGAGAGACCGCGTCTTTCGGTTTTTCGTTCTAACCGCGGCATGTTTCTGCAATTGATTGATGATTTAAACCAGAAAACTTTGGTGAGCGCCGCCGCGACCGAAATTAAAACCAAGACGGCTAAAATTGAATTAGGCAAGGCCTTAGGTTTACTTATTGCCAAGAAAGCGCAAGAGAAAAAAATTACGAAAGTGGTTTTTGATCGCAGCTCTTATCAGTATCATGGTCGGGTTAAGGCGGTAGCCGAAGGGGCGCGCGCCGGTGGCTTAGAATTATAAAATCAAAACATATATGGCAGATAAAACAATAAAAACAGCAGCTAGCCAAGCGCCCGCGACTCCTAATACGGATGCCGGCGCGGCCGCGACTGTTGCCAAAGATATTTACGGCGGTTCAAAACGCGAAGGTGGCCGCCAAGGTGGCCCCCGTGGCCCCAGACGAGGCAACGATCGACGTGATGAACATAAGGACGACATGGAACAGCGCATTTTAGAAGTCGCCAGAGTTACGCGTGTTATGGCCGGCGGCAAAAGAATGAATTTTCGCGCTTGTGTGGCATTGGGCGATAAGAAAGGATCAGTGGGTATTGGTTTAGGCAAAGGCGCCGACGTGACCATGGCCGTTAATAAAGCGGTCAATCGGGCGCGTAAGAATATGGTGACCGTCCCGATGATTAACGAGACTATTCCGCATGAAGTTTATCATAAGATGGGCGCGGCGAAATTAATGTTTAAACCGGCGAAAAAAGGCCGCGGTGTTATTTCGGGCGGTGTCGCGCGTGTTATTTTAGAACTGGCTGGCGTCAAGAACGTTACTTCGAAGGCCTTAGGTTCTAAAAATAAAATTAATAATGCTCGTTGCACGATTGAAGCCTTAAGAAAACTCCGACCAGTAGAAGGGAAGATGACGGTTAAAGAAGCAGTGGCTAAAGAAGTAAAAAAATAAACATATGTTGTCACTTAATACGATTACTAAAACCAAAGGGTCGTCCCAGAAGATTAAAAGAGTCGGGCGCGGTAACGCTTCCGGTCATGGGACTTATAGTACCCGCGGTTTAAAGGGACAAAAATCCCGTTCCGGCGTTTCCGGTTTGAAACGTTTAGGGATGCGCAAACAACTACTCGCGATTCCGAAATTGCGCGGTTTTCGCTCGCTCAATCCAAAGAATCAGGTCGTGAGCGTTAAAGCGATTAATCGTTATTTTAAGGATAATGAAACTGTTAATCCCGCCGCTTTGTTTGCCAAGAAATTAATTGCGCGCGTGGATTTACCGGTGAAAATTTTAGGCAAAGAAAAATTAAGCGTGAAAGTTAAGCTCGAAGGTGTTAAAATGAGCGAAGGGGTAACTGCTCAAATCAAATAAGAACCATATGTTCGATAAAATTGAACAAATTTGGAAAGCGCGAGATTTAAGAAACAGCCTGCTCTTTGTTTTAGGCATGCTGGCGATTTTTCGTTTAGCCGCTCATATCCCGATTCCGGGTGTTAATGAATTGGCTCTCAAGAATTTGTTTGCCTCGAATCAGATTTTAGGATTAATGAATCTATTTTCCGGCGGTGGCATGGAAACTTTCTCGATCGTCATGATGGGGGTTGCGCCGTACATCACTTCCTCGATTATCTTCCAACTTTTAGGTATGATTATTCCGGCAGTGGAAGAAATGCAGAAAGAGGAAGCTGGTCGCCAGAAAATTAATATGTGGACGCGCTATGCGACTGTCCCTTTGGCCGCTTTACAGGCTTATGGCATGATTACTCTTTTACAGCGCGGCGCGGCCGGGATTTTAAACAATGTTACGCCGTTTGATTATATCGCGATGATTATCACGATTACGGCCGGTTCAATTTTCTTAATGTGGATTGGGGAACTTATTTCCGAAAAGAAAGTGGGCAACGGTATTTCGCTTATCATCTTTGCCGGGATCGTTTCTCGTTTACCAAAGATTATTCAACAAGTGGCTGTTAGTTTTGATCAGACGCAATTATACTTATTAATTGGTTTTGCGGTGATTGCCCTAATTACGGTTGTGGGCGTGGTTATCATTAACGAAGGGCAGCGCAATATTCCGGTGCAGTATGCTCGCCAAATTCGAGGTAATCGCTCCTATGGCGGCACGAGCACGCATTTACCACTTCGCGTGAACATGGCCGGCGTTATCCCGATTATCTTTGCTATCTCGGTGGTTTTATTTCCGTCGATGCTCGCGCAGTTTTTAGTCCATGCCCGAACAGCCTGGATTGCTAATTTAGCCAATGGCACGATCAGTTTGTTTAATAACCAATTGTTCTACGGCGTTACTTATTTTATCTTGGTTTTTGCTTTTACTTATTTCTATACCGAAGTTATTTTCCATCCCGCGCAGATTGCCGAAAACTTGCAGAAGCAGGGCGGCTTTATTCCGGGCATTCGTCCGGGCAAGGCGACTAGTGATTATTTAGCTTATACGACACATAAAATTATTTTTGTGGGCGCCTTATTCCTTGGTATTATTGCCATTCTGCCTTTGATTGTCCGTTATTTTTCGGGTATTCAGTCTTTAGCGATTGGCGGCACGAGTCTCTTAATCGTCGTTTCGGTGGTCATTGAAACCGTGAAACAAATCGAATCCCAATTAACCATGCGGGAGTATGATGGACTCTAATTTTGATAAATTTTATTTAAGATAAGACAAAAAATAGAGACTTTTAGGTCGCTGTTTTTTATGGTATAATTATATTAATTAATAATTATTAACTAATAATTAAG
>CAIQRY010000064.1 GCA_903874345.1 uncultured bacterium | reverse complement strand
CGGCGAGTTGTTTTTCAATCTCGGTGAGTTGCTTCTTTAGTTTTTCGCGTTCTGCCGCCGGGTCAACAGCGCCAACCATGAATACAGTATGCTATTAATAGTGTTTTTGGTTTTTAATTATGAAATTAAAAAACCCTGGCGCTTAGAAGTCGATTTTTTAGACGTAGGCCAGGGTGATTCGGCCTTAATTAAACTACCTAATCACCAAGTTATTTTGATTGATGGCGGGCCGGATAATTTAGTCTTATGGCGCCTAGGTGAACTCTTACCTTTTTATCAAAGACGGATTGATTTAATAATTTCTAGCCATTATCATGACGATCACGCCACAGGTTTAGCTGAAGTTATAAATAGATATAAAGTTCGCGAGATAATTTATCAAGCCGATAGCACTTCGTCGCCGATTTTTGATACTTTTCTAAATTTAGCGCAAATACAAAAAATAGCGATTTTACCCTTAAAAAATGCGGTGAAAGTTAATTTTAGTACGGATTGCTTTTTAAATTTATGGCCGAGTGCGAGTTTGGGCGTGAGCGCAGATCCGAATAATTCTATTTTAGCGAAATTAAATTGTGGCCAAAAGAAATTTTTATTTTCCGGCGACAATAGTTTAAAAGTCGAGAAGGCACTTTTAAAATCAGGAATTGATTTGAACGCGGATGTTTTTAAGGCCTCACATCACGGTTCTAATAGTGCTAATAGTGAAGCCTTTCTATTAGCGATTAAGCCGCAGCTAGTTGCTATTTCGGTCGGAGTAAGCAATAAGTTCGGCCATCCGGCGGCGATGGTTTTAGAGCGTTTAAAGAGTTTGAATATAAAGATAAGAAGAACGGATCAAGGCGGGACGATTAAAATTCTTGGTCAATAAAAATAATCTTGACAATTAGCATCAAATAGCGTAAAAATAAAAGAAATTTAGAAACGTTCATTTAAAACCATAGTCATGAAAAGAGAAAAAAAGATTAGCAAAGAAGATTTGATTAATCCGAGTTTGGTCGTGGAACACATCGATATCGAAAAAATCGATGTCACGGCTTATTTCGAAGCCTGCCGGAAAATGGGCTTTACGGCTCGTGATATGTGGGCGACAGCCGAGATTTATAGCCGGATGCTCCGGGATAAAGGTTGCAAAGTTTTCCTCACAATTGCCGGCAGCGCGACAGCCGCCGGTTGTATGGATGTACCGGTTAAGATGGTTGAAAATAACATGGTCGACGTGATTGTTTCTACCGGAGCCGCCATCGTTGACATGGATTTTTTCGAAGCGCTCGGTCGCCGTCACTACCAGCTATTTGCCAAGGGGATTGATGATGAATTACTGCATATCTGGGGACTGGATCGTATTTACGATACCATCATTCAGGAAGAAGAACTGCAGATGTGCGATTCGATTATCAGTAATATTGCTCAGCGTCTGACGCCCAGAAGCTACAGCTCATGCGAGTTTATTTATGAGATGGGTAAATTCCTGGTGAACGAAACCTTCCCCCTGGGTTTGAAAAAGGATACCAAAAAGAATTCTTTGGTCGAAACCTGCTATCGCCACAAAGTCCCAATCTTCTGCCCGGCCTTCACGGATTCCAGCGCCGGTTTCGGTCTCGCCATGCATCAACAGGGCCGGATTAATAAAGGAGAGGACTATCTGAAGATAGATGCGGCTAGCGACTTTCGTTTTTTAACGGAACTAGTCATCAAGGCTAATCAGACAGGAGGCAGTACGGGTCTATTTATGATTGGCGGCGGTACGCCCAAAAATTTCATGCAGGATACGGTCGTGTGTGCCGAAGCCATGGGTTATCCCGTGAATATGCATAAATATGCCGTGCAAATCACCGTGGCCGATGTCCGGGACGGCGGCTGTTCTAGCTCGACCTTGAATGAAGCTAACTCCTGGGGCAAAGTCGATCAGGACAATACCCAGATGCTTTACGATGAAGCGACAAAGTCTTGGCCGCTCATTGTTTCCCAGGTCTGGCGGCAGAATAAGGAAATCTTGGCCAGCCGGACGCGCTCTCATTATCTTGATCATTTATTCCCGTTTTTTATCGGCTAAGCGCCCTGTAAAAAGTGATTATTTCCCATCCCCGACCCCTAAAAAGGTCGGGTTTTTAAATACGAAAAAGCCTCTTGACATATATATAATGGTATGGTAATCTAAAAGGTCAATTAGAGTACCTTAAAAATTGACGTCAAAATCAAGAAATTAACCAGAAAAAATAACCAAAACTCAGGATCATGAAAACAAAAACTGTTTTTTTATTAGTTGCTGTGTTAATCACAGCCGTTTCTTCTTTCGCCCAGGTGACGGTGTCAAACACCGCCAAGAAAATGTGTTTTATCCAACTGCGTAACGGGAAGGCCGACCAGATGGTCGCTCCCGGTGCTTCGCTCTCCGATCCTAATTACAAACTGGTTAATGGCAATGCCGAAATCAGTATCAAAGTGATGGAAGGCAATATTAAACCTATCGGTTGTTTCTCTCTGCCGGTTACAAACGGCCAGGCAGTCATTACCGATGAAATCCTAAGCAAAAGCGGGGCAAAGACATTTGCTGAATTAAGCCCGGATGCTAGTGTCACTACTCCTTTACCATCTGCCGCGTTGACCGATGTGGTAGTTAAAGGAAAAACGAGGTTAATGGCCATGACAAACCTAGCTGGGTCAAGCTTCGTTGTTTTAGACAGTCCCTTTGCTGGGGTTTGTCTGGGCGACAAGCAGAGATCACGAGAACGATATAATGTTTCTCCGGGTATACTAAAATGTGCGATTCTCTACGACGACGATCCAATAGAGACCTCGACAGGGAGAAACTATAAGCAAGGCTTGCTCTCAATAATGATTCCGGAAGGTGACACAGGTACTATTTTGGTCAAAAAGACCAACTTGGTTATTAACCCTGGGGAGGATGTCCGGCTCAAACTTAGGAGCCATTTATCTTACGGTTTTGAGGTTGTGGGTTCAATTTTAAATGGTATTACAATTGGCCCAAAACAGCCCTGGTCAGGGACAAAGAAAATAAACTATGGATTTGTTAATGTGTCTATTCAGTACACCGATGATATTACGGGATACCGATGTCAAGCTGACCTGGAGTTATTTATTGCTCCGGGAGACAGGTGGATAGACATATATTCAAAGAACGTCAAAAATATCCAGGTGATTAAAGGCTACAACGTCCAACGTTGAGCCTGGAATTCCGGATAAACTTTCAGGCCTTGCTCGCGTCATGCAGCAAGGCCTTTTTTATTATTTTTAAGCTATTTTTTGGGTTGACCCGCGGCCGCTACTTTGTTATAATAAAGATAGGTTTTAAGACCTATTTTTAGTGTATTTTTTGTTTTCGAACCATATGATTATTACTTGGCAAGGGCATTCCTGTTTTAAAATTCAAGATAAAATCGGGCCGGATGGCGTGACTTTAGTAACCGACCCCTTTAGTAAAGAGACGGGTCCCAAGGTCCCTAATTTTGAAGCTGATATTGTAACAGTCTCTCATCAGCATCATGACCATAATAATACAGACGCTCTGCGCGGTACGCCTTTTATTATCGACTGCGCCGGAGAATATGACTATAAAGGTATTTTAGTCGAGGGGATTGATTCCTTTCATGACGATAAAAATGGCGCGGAACGGGGTCCCAATATCATGTATCGCTTTGAAGTTGATGATATTTCAATCGCGCATTTGGGCGACCTCGGCCACGTGTTAGATAATGCCCAACTTGAGAAATTAGTAGGCACGGATATTCTGCTTATTCCGATTGGCGGCAAATATACTTTAGATGCGAAGAAAGCGGTCGAAGTTATTTCGCAGATTGAACCGCGCATCGTTGTCCCGATGCATTATAAAACCAAAGATTCAAAAATTGATTTAGACGGTGTAGATAAATTCATCAAAGAATTAGGTCTCACGCCGACTTATGAAGAAAAATTAAAAATTTCTAAAAAAGAACTGCCGGCTGAAGATATGGAGCTGGTGATTTTAAGCATTTAATCCTATGACACATCCTAAGAAAGAAAAAACTTTAGTCATCCTTAAGCCCGATGCCGTGCAGCGCGGCTTGGTCGGTGAAATTATTAAGCGAATTGAAAATGCCGGCTTGAAATTAGTGGCCCTAAAATTAGTCATCGCGACCGAAGAACAACTTTGGGCGCATTATCAAAAGGACGAAGCTTGGTTTAAGAAGAAAGGCGAACGAACCGTTGAAGAATTAAAGGCGGCTGGTCGTCCGATTGAGAAAGAGGCGCTGGAATATGGCAAAGATATTATTCGCGCCTTAGTTAAATTCATGAGTTCTGGTCCAATCGTGCCTATGGTTTGGGAAGGTAATCAAGCTGTTGGCATCGTGAAAAAGATTGTTGGCTCAACTGAACCATTAACTTCTGATGGTGGTACAATTCGCGGTGATTACACCCTTGATTCTTATGAATTATCTAGTCTAGACGCTCGTGCGGTTCGTAATTTAGTCCATTGTTCTGACCCGGTCGCTGACGCGGATCGAGAAATTCCGATTTGGTTTGGTAACGATGAAGTTTTGAAATATCGTTTGATCGCCGAGCAAATTTTGTATGATGTTAATTTAGACGGTTTAAAAGAATAAGCCAGATGGAAGAAGAACGCCGGAAAAAAATATTAATGATGCGATTAGGAATTGCTTTAATCATGATTTTTATCTTGGCGTTTTGGGTATTTAATTTGAAAAATACTTGGCGTTCCAATGAGCCGGCGCCGGCCAAAAATGATCAAGATTGGGCGCAGCTTAAAAATGATTTCAATAAAACAATTAATGATTTAGAAAATCGTTTACATCAAGACGCGGATAAAAAGGCGGCTGATTTGGCGAGTAGCACTCTGGATAATCTAATAAAGAATACGGCGAAAATTGCGTCTAGTTCAACTAGCTCGATCGTAGTTTCGACTTCAACTTTGGCTACAATCACGCCACCCGTAGTTAAAAAGGAAAATAAAAATTGTCCGGCTTATGTTAACTGTATGCCAACCGTAGGTGGTCCGGCGCGGCCTTGTAGTATACCGCCGGGCTGTGAAGGAATAACAACAATTGCCTATTAATTTTATGCCCAAGAAAGATCAAGACAAAACCGAAAAAATAAAAAAAGAGCAACCGGACGATCCACGTGAACCGGGTGTAAATTCGCGACAACACACAGCCTATGGTTGGGTTGAAGATCAACCGATTGTCGAAGAGATGAGTAAATCTTATTTGGATTACGCGATGAGCGTTATTGTTTCCCGCGCTTTACCCGACGTGCGTGACGGTTTAAAGCCGGTGCATCGTCGTATTTTATATGCGATGTGGAACATCGGTCTAAAAGCGAATGCGAAATTCCGTAAATCCGCGACTGTCGTCGGTGAAGTTTTAGGTAAGTATCATCCCCATGGCGATAGTGCAGTTTATGAATCCATGGTCAGAATGGCACAGGATTTTTCCATGCGCTATCCGCTTGTTCGCGGTCAAGGTAACTTCGGTTCTATGGATGGCGATAATGCGGCCGCCATGCGTTATACGGAAGCGAAGCTCGCCAGTATCGCCGAAGAAATGTTAAATGATATTGATCGCGAGACGGTTGATTTTATTCCTAACTTCGACGGTTCGCATAAAGAACCTTTGGTTTTACCGTCCAAGCTTCCGAATCTTTTATTAAACGGCACGATGGGCATTGCCGTCGGTATGGCGACGAATATTCCGCCGCATAATTTACGCGAACTCGCCGATGCCATCGATTATTTAATTGAAAATCCGGAGGCCAGTATTGAAGACTTAATGAAGTTTGTTAAAGGCCCGGATTTCCCGACCGGCGGCATTATTTATAATAATAAAGATATCTTAGCGGCCTACGCGACCGGTAAGGGCGGCATCGTCGTCCGCGGCAAGGCGGAAATCGAAGAAGAAAAAGGCGGCGGCTTTCGCATTATTATTTCGGAAGTGCCTTACCAGGTTAATAAAGCAGACTTAGTTGAAAAAATTGCGGACTTAGTTAAGGATAAAAAAATCGAAGGTATTAAAAATTTACGCGATGAGTCCGACAAGGATGGCGTCCGCGTCGTCATTGAACTCAAGAAAGATTCGTATCCGAAAAAGATTTTAAATTCTTTATATAAACATACAACGCTACAGACAACTTTCCATCTGAACATGCTGGCTTTAGTTGATGGCATTCAGCCTAAAGTTCTGACTTTAAAGATGATTCTGGAAGAATATATTAAACATCGCGAAGAGGTGATTCGTCGTCGCACACAATTTGATTTGAATAAGGCGAAAGATCGCGCCCATATCCTTGAGGGTTTAATGATTGCTTTGGCTCATATTGATGAAGTAATTAAAACCATCAAGGCCTCCAAGGATAAGGAAGTGGCCAAAGTAAACTTAATTAAGAAATTTAAGTTGTCCGAACGACAGGCGATTGCGATTTTGGAGATGCGTTTATCGAACTTAGCCAACCTCGAGCAGTTAAGAGTCGAACAGGAATTAAAAGAAAAACAAAAATTAATTAAAGAATTAGAAGCGATTTTAAAATCCGTTGCTAAGATTAGAAGTATCGTTAAAAGCGAACTTAAAGCTTTAGCGGAAAAATACGGCGACGATCGGCGCACGGATGTGATGGCCCACGGGGTTAAAGAGTTTAGCATGGAAGATTTGGTTCCGAACGAGGAAACCGTGGTCATGATGACGCGTGACGGTTATATTAAACGACTCGAACCGGATACTTTTAAAGTTCAAGCCCGCGGCGGTAAAGGCGTCATGGGACTCACCACCAAGGAAGAAGATACGGTTGAATTCATGTTTACGTCACTTACTCATAATGATGTTTTATTCTTTACGACCAAGGGGCGCGCTTTCCAACTTAAAGTTTATGAAATTCCGCAGGCCTCGCGGATTGCCAAGGGCACGCCGGTCGTTAATTTCTTACAACTTATCGGCGGGGAACAAGTCTCTTCAATTTTACCATTAGATAAAGCGGCTTTCAGTAAATATTTATTTTTCGCGACAGCTAAGGGTCTAGTTAAGAAAGTAGAATTGTCTGCTTTTCAGAATGTTCGCCGATCGGGCCTCATTGCGATTAAGATTAGAGATGATGATAAATTAATTTGGGTCAAACCGACGTCTGGGAGCGATCATATTCAGATCGTCACCGCCAAGGGTCAGGCGATTCGTTTCAAAGAAACGGATGTGCGTGATATGGGTCGCGGCGCGGCCGGGGTACACGGTATTAGATTACATAAGGATGATTTAGTTATTGGCATGGGGATTGCCAAAACCGATAAAGAAAAGAAAAGAAGTTATCAAATTTTAACAATTATGGCGCATGGTTTCGGCAAGCGAACCGACTTTGGCGCTTATAAAGTTCAGGGTCGTGGCGGCAGCGGGATTAAGACCGCGAAAGTGACGACTAAAACCGGCGATATCACCAATGCTTTCTTGGTTAATGCTGATATGATGGAAGGGCGCGATATAATTATTGTGTCGGAGAAAGGCCAAGTAATTCGAACGCCATTTAAAGCGGTTAGTGTTCTCGGCCGCGATACACAAGGGGTTCGAATCATGAGATTTAAGGAAGATGATGATCGTGTCGCCGGTGTCACTTGGGTATAAAGAAATAAAAGACCGGCCGCGGCCGGTCTTTGTTTAAACATATGAAAAAATATTTACGAGAATTTAAAGAGTTTGCGGTCAAAGGGAGCGTGATTGATTTAGCGGTTGCGGTCATTATCGGCGCGGCCTTTGGTAAAATCGTTTCTTCTTTTGTGGCGAATATTATTATGCCGCTAATTGGCGTTATTATTGGCGGCGTCGATTTCGCTAGTTGGAAAATTAAGATTGCTAGTGCGACAATTAATATTGGCGTTTTTCTACAGAATGTTTTTGATTTTATTATTATTGCCTTAGTTATCTTTTTAATGATTAAGATTATCGGTCATTTAAAACGGCAACTCATTAAGGAACAGGACGCGGAAACGGCTGTGCCGGCGCCGCTTTCTAAAGATCAGGAACTCTTAACGGAAATTAGAGATTTGCTTAAGAAATAAATATGGAAAATTTTTTAACTATTTTTTTGTTAATCATTTTAGTCATCGGCGTTTTGACAGTTATTATTTTATTGTCGCGTAAGAAAGAAACCGGTTTAGATGAGAAACACGGCGCGATGATGGAGCGTTTGGCGCAGCTTAGTCAGCAAAACAGTGAATTACGTCAAGAACTCGATAAGAAATTATCCGAAACGCATCGGACCAACCAAGAGCAGTTCGGGCAGACGACACGCATTGTTCAGAATATCACGGCGCAGTCGGCAAAATTAATTGCCGACGTGACCGAAAAATTAACGAAGCTCGACGAGACTAATAAACAGGTGGTTAATTTTTCCGCCCAACTTCAGAATTTACAAGATATTTTAAAAAATCCGAAACAACGTGGCGTCCTCGGTGAATATTTTTTAGAGGAGACTTTAAAAAATGTCCTACCCCCCAATTCTTATCAGATGCAATATAAGCTCGGGAAGGATGATAAGACCGGGAAAGACTTGATTGTCGATGCGGTTGTCTTTGTTAAGGATAAAGTTATTCCGGTCGATGCTAAATTTTCGCTGGAAAATTATGAACGAATTTTGAATGCCCCGGATGCGGAAACGCGCGAAAAATTAGAACAGGTTTTTAAACAAGATCTAAAGAATCGCATTGATGAAACCGCTAAATACGTTTTGCCGGATCGCAAGACCATGGAATTCGCTTTCATGTTCATTCCGTCGGAAGCGATTTATTACGACTTACTCGTTAATAAGGTTGGCGCAGTCAAAGTTAATACCCGAGATTTAATCGAGTATGCTTTCCGCGACAAGAAGGTGATTATTGTTTCGCCGACTTCCTTCTTAGCTTATCTACAAACCGTTCTTCAGGGACTAAAAGCAATGCAGATTGAGGAAAAGGCTAAGGAGATTCGCGCCAATATTGAAAAGCTCGGCAAGCATATGAATAGTTATGATGAGTTTATGAAAAAATTAGGTCTTTCGATGTCGACGACGGTTAATCATTATAATAATGCATATACCGAGTTCAAAAAAATTGATAAAGATGTAACTCGGATTACGGGTCGAGAAAGTGATATTGAGGTTTTAAAAATTGAACGGCCGAAACATGTTTCCTCTTGAGTCTAAAAATGAAGTGAGTCTCCGAGAAGCAATCATTAAAACGATTGTTTTCTTTGATTTATTTGAATATCCGCTTACGCCGCTTGAAATTAGTAATTATTTAGACCGAAGAATAAATTTGGAAGAGATAACTTTATTTTTAAATAATTCAAATATTATTAGCCAAAAAAATGGCTTTTATTTTTTAGCTGGTCGAGAGGAAATACTCACGACCCGCGCCAAACGCTATAATTACACCAATCGAAAAATAAAAATAGCGCGTCGCTTCATCAGTCTTTTTCGATTTTTACCGTTTATTAGGACAGTGGCCCTTGCTAATTCCATTGGCGATCATAATTTACGGGACGGTAGCGACATTGATTTATTTGTGATTAGCGCGTCGCGCCGAATTTGGTTAAGTCGCTTATTTTTAGCCGGGGCAGCTAAAATTTTGGGGCGGCGGCCGACGATTCACCGTAAACAAGATAAAATTTGTTTAAGTTTCTATATTTCGACCGACCATTTGGATTTAAGCGATTTAGAGCTTGCGGGCGGCGACCCCTATTTTAATTACTGGCAACGAAGTTTGTTTTTGTTGTATAATAGAGAAAGAACTTACGAACAATTTCGGGCGGTTAACAATCGGGACACAGCCGAAACAAAATTTGCCCCGACAAAGGCGACTACTGGCTCTTTTGGTAATTTAATGGAGCGTTTAGCTAAGAGCTTCCAATTACGAGTTATGGCGCCTGACTTAAAAACCGCGAATTCAGAGACATCAGGCGTTGTTCTGTGTGATGACGTCCTCAAATTTTATCGTCAAGATCGTCGTCGAGAATTTTTAGATAAATTTAATTACCATTACCATGCAATTTTTGAAAAAAGTAACTGAATACCTCTTCTATCTATTCATTTTTTTATTGCCCTGGCAGACAAAATTGATTTTACGACCGGAGCCGACGAATTTTAATGAAATCAGCCTCTACGCCGCCCAGTTTTTTCTTCTGATTATCTTGCTCTTGTTTTTAATCCATCGTTTATTCGGGAGGAAAGAAAATTTGAAGATTGCCCCGTTGTGTTATTTTCTCATGGGCTGGGAATTATTTATTTTGTTTTCGATTTTTGCCGCGCCCGATATTGTTCTCGCCTCCTATTATTATTTTGCCTTTTTAATTGGCCTCGGCATGTTCTTCTTGATGCGCGTCGGAACAACGCCGGGTGGTTATGAAGATAGTTTTTTTAATAAAGGAAAAGTTATTTTTAGCTTTTTATTAGGAGCCTTGCTACAAGCGGGCTTAGGTATTTATCAGTTTTTGAGCCAGAGTTCCTTCGCTTGCAAATATTTAGGTTTGGCCGCCCATGATCCGGCGGCTTTAGGCACCTCAGTTGTTGAAACCGTTTCTGGACGTTGGTTGCGCGCTTATGGGGCGCTCGATCACCCCAATATCTTAGGTGGTTTTTTGGTTATTGCCTTATTACTAGCCGCTTATCAACTGGCGAAGAAAAAAATATTACGAACTAAAAAAGAAATTAGAGAATCAATTTTCTTATTTCTTTTTTATTTTATTTCTCTCTTCGCTTTATTTTTTACTTTTTCTCGAGCGTCCTGGCTTGCACTTTTAGCCGGGTTGATTATTTTGCTTATTAATTTTATTCGCGAGAAAGATCGTTGGGTTTTGAGTCGTTTTGTCGCGCTCTTATTTTTTTCTTTAATTTTAAGCGCGATTGCGGTTTTGCCTTTCCGCGATTTAGTCACCGCTCGTTTGGATGACAGTTTGCCTCTTGAGCAAAAATCAATTACCGAAAGGCAAACTTATATTGGTCAGGCGATAAACTTAATTAAAGAGCGACCAATTATTGGCGTTGGCATGGGCAATTATACGACCGTCTTGGCCGCGGATGAAGCCAATAAGAATCAGAAAGCGACTTCAGTTTGGGATTATCAACCAGTACACGATGTCTTTTTGCTAATGTGGTCGGAGAACGGTATTTTTGCTTTATTATTCTTTCTCGCCTTTTTATTTTGTTTAATCAAAAAAGATCGCCGAGAACCATATTCACAGGCGATCATGGGGGCATTACTTATTATCATGTTATTGGATCATTGGCTGTTGAGTTTACCTTTTGGGCTGCTCTTTCTTTTCTTCGTTTTAGGACTAATCTGATAATTTTTCTGAAGGAATAACAAATCGATTTCTATATTTTTTAGAGTATTTCTTAGAGTGGCGGCTTTCGGGCTGTCACTCCTTTTAATTTGCTGTTTGACTAGGCTTAAAACTGTGGCGATGGTGCCAAAATAATCATCGCTCGCGACATGAAACTTAACGCTCGACTCGTCTCTAACTAACCAGAGGAGCGGTTTAATTTCGTATTTCTTCATAAAATACTCACGTATTTATTTTGGCCGATTATCAGATGATCAAGCACCTCAACATCGAGAATATGGCCAGCCTCGATTAATTTATCAGTAATCTCCTGGTCGGCTTTGGTTGCTTTTAAAACACCGGAGGGATGATTATGGGCAACAATGACGGCGGCGGCGCCGTATTCGAGAGCGGGACGGAAGACTTCGCGCGCCTGGACCAAGGACGCTTCCATTGTGCCAATAGAAATTATTTCATCATGGACTAGTTGATAATGTGTATTTAAATAAAGACCGCGGAATTGTTCTTTTGGTAAATTGCCCATGTCTTTAAGATAAGCATAAGCTTGTGCGGCGGTGCGAATCGTAATCAAACCGCCGGGCTTTTTCTGATAGAAACGACGACCTAATTCAAAACAAGCCACAATTTGACAGGATTTTACGATCGGAATTTTTAAATCCTTTTCGATAATCCGCGGATCTTTTTGATAAGCGATAGCTTTTTCGCCGTATTCACGAAATAAACGGGAAGACATGGAAAAGACTTCTTCTTTCTTAGTACCCACGCTTAAGACGACAGCTAAGAGTTCAGCCATGCTTAAAGCGCCGACGCCTTCTTTAATCATTTTTTCGCGCGGCTTCTCATCGTCGACCATGTCTTTCACGCGCGGAATCTGATAAGCTTTGCCATGGTTCAAGACAGAGTTAGCCGCGGTCCGTTTATAGGTCATAAAATTTAAATTAAAGCGAATTCAAGGGATTTTCTCTTACTTTAAATTATATCAGAGATGTGGTAAATTTAGAACAGCTAAACTAATGTTTTAATGGTTAGAATATGAATAAATATAAAAAAATCACTTTGTCAAATAAAGTCCCGTTAATTACGATTCCGATCAAAGGCGCGACGACGGCCACGGTTTTAATTATGTTCAAGACAGGTTCTCGTTATGAGGTTAAGAGCAATAACGGTATTTCTCATTTTTTGGAACATATGTTCTTCAAAGGGACCAAGAAACGGCCGAATACCTTAACTTTATCAAGCGAATTAGATTCTTTGGGTGGCGAATATAATGCTTTTACTTCTAAGGAGTTTACCGGTTATTGGGTTAAAGTGGCGAGTGGTAAGTTAAATATAGCACTCGATATTGTCGGTGATATGCTGCTTAATTCGACTTTTGATGCGGCGGAAATTGAAAAGGAAAAGGGCGTGATTATCGAAGAACTGAACATGTATGAGGATAATCCGATTATGCACGTCGAGGATGTTTTTGAAACGGTTTTATATGGCGATAGTCCAGCCGGTTGGGAAACGATTGGAACTAAAAAGAATATCAGAAATTTTACGCGAACCGATTTCTTGAAATATTTTAAAACGCAATATGGAGCGAAGAGCGCTTATGTGGTTTTAGCTGGTGGAATTAAAAAGAAAGATCTCGAGGCGGCGAAAAAGATATTTTCGACTTTGGGCGCTAACGCTTGGAAGAATAAACTAGCGGTCCAGGAAAAACAAAGCGCGCCGCAATTTAAAATTATAAATAAGAAAATTGACCAGGTTAATTTATCAGTCGGCGTCCGGGCATATCCCATCGGGCACCCGGAAGAATTAAAAGTCCGCTTGCTCTCGGTTATTCTCGGTGGTTCCATGAGTTCGCGCTTGTTCATTCGTCTTCGAGCCAATAACGGTTTAGCTTACTCCGTCCATACGAGTACGGAATTTTATACAGATTCTGGTTATTTAACGACGCAAGCCGGAGTGCCGATTGCTAAAACTGAAACGGCTCTTGAAATTATTATTGATGAATATCGAAAAATTACGCAGACTAAAGTTAGTGCCGCGGAACTCAAGCGAGCGAAAGATTTATTTGCCGGAAAGATGTTAATTCAGATGGAAGCGACGGATGACTTAGCTTCCTGGTATGCGCGCCAAGTGGTTTTGCGCCCCGCGCTCATGACACCGGCGGAATTCTTAAAACGACTAAATAAAATTACCGCCGCGGATTTGCAAGAGACGGCGCAGAAAATTTTCCGTAATGACCGACTTAATCTGGCCGTCATTGGCAACCTCAAAAATGATAAAAAAATTAAGGCGCTTTTACACTTTTAAGATAAATTATGAAGGAGTTGGATTCATTAAACTCAGAACAGCAGCGCGCGGTAACCCATGAAGGCGGCCCGCTTTTAATTGTGGCCGGCGCCGGGACAGGCAAGACCACGGTTTTAATCAATCGTCTCGTTTATTTGATTACGGAAAAGAAGGTTAAACCGGAGGAAATTTTGCTTTTGACTTTCACGGAAAAAGCAGCCGGCGAAATTGAGGAGCGGGCGGATAAGGCTCTCCCCTATGGCTGTTTTGATTTATGGATCAATACTTTTCACGGTTTCGGCGAACGGGTTTTAAAAGAATTCGGTCTTGATATCGGACTCGCCGCCGGCTTAAAAGTTTTAACTGAGACGGAACAATGGGTTTTAATCAAGAAGAATCTGGCGCGTTTCAATCTCGATTATTATCGCCCCCTAGGCAATCCGACAAAATTTATTTCGGAATTAATTCGGCATTTTTCGCGACTTAAAGACGAAAATATTTCGTCGGCTGAGTATTTAAAATATGCGGAGGAATTAGAATCGGATCAGGATGAGAGATTAAGTGGCAAAAAATTAGACCGGGGCGTAAAAACCAAGACCAAAAAGAAATTAGGCGCCGCGACTGAGGGCGAAGAGACAGGGGATGAGGGCGAGGTCATGGAAGTCGGGCGGATCAAAGAGCTCGCTAACGCTTATCATATCTATAATCAGCTTCTTTTAGAAAATAATTATCTTGATTTCGGCGATTTAATTGTTTATGTTTTAAAATTATTCAGAGAACGTCCGAATATTTTGAAATTTTATCAGACTAAATTCCGCTATGTCATGGTTGATGAATTCCAGGATACGAATTGGGCGCAGTATGAACTCATTAAACTCCTCGTTGCGCCGAAAAACAATTTAGTCGTGGTCGGTGACGATGACCAGGCGATTTATAAGTTCCGCGGCGCCTCTTTATCCAACATCATGCAGTTTAAGGACGACTATCCGCAGGCGGCGGAAATCGTTTTAACCGAAAATTATCGTTCGCGTCAGGAAATCCTAGATCATGCTTATAAATTTATCGCCCATAATAATCCGAATCGTCTCGAAGTGAAATTAAAAATCAATAAGAATCTAAAAGCGAAAGGCTTGGTCACTAAGATAAAGGCGCTTGAACCAGCCGTTAGATTTTATAACTTTGATCGCCAAGAAGAAGAAACGACTTTTGTGGCGACTAAAATTCAAGAACTTTATGAAACGGGGCAGGGCGAAATAAATTGGCAGGACTTCGCGATTTTAGTGCGCGCCAATGATACAGCCGAGGCTTACGTTAAGGAGCTCTCGCGCCGCAATATTCCAAATCAATTCATGTCCTGGCGCGGCCTCTATTATAAGCCGCTGATTTTAGATTGCCTGGCTTATTTGCGCTTGCTTGATAATTATCATGAGTCCGCGGCTCTGTTTCGGGTTTTGAACATGGAGATTTTTAAAGTCTCACATCTTGATCTGGTGACTATTAACAAGATGGCGGCGCGTAAAGTCTGGTCCTTATATGAAGCCTTGAAAAATATTAACGCGATTCCGGGCGTGAGCGCGGAGAGCATTAAAAATATTAATAAACTATTAAATCTTCTCGCGGCGCATTCGCTTCTAGTCGCACAGCAGAAACCGACCAAGATTTTCTTGCATTTTGCTTATGATTCCGGCTTTTTGGAAGGCTTAGACCGCGATCGTGATTTGGAGTCATTCTCTTATCTTAATCAGCTCTATCAGAAAATGAAGCGTTTAGAAGAGAGTGAGCCGGATTTACGCTTAAAAGATTTCTTAGAAGCGATTAACCTCGAATTAGAAGCTGGAGAAACCGGGGCTTTAAAACTTGATTTTGCGGACAACGAAAGCGTCAAAATTATGACGGTGCACGGCGCAAAAGGTTTGGAGTTTAAATATGTTTTCTTGGTCAATTTAGTCGATAAAAAATTTCCGACCATCAATCGCTCGGAAAAAATCAGTATTCCGGACGCACTGGTTCGGGAAAAATTAGTAACGAGCGCCGATATTCATCTTGAGGAAGAACGGCGTCTTTTTTATGTCGCGGCGACGCGCGCTAAAGAAGAATTGTATCTCACGGGCGCGAAAGATTATGGCGGCGTAAGAGAAAAGAAACCCTCACGTTTTATTTCCGAAATGGGTTTAGAAAGTTTAGCGATTCCGGCCGTGGCTTTAAGCGAGAAAAATGAATTTTTACGCGATTTACATTATTTTAACGCCCGCGAGCTAGCGCTCGATAATAAAAAGCCCTTAGATATTTATCCTTTGCCGGAAAAATTTTCTTTTTCGCAGATTGCGGCCTTCTCGACCTGTCCCTTGCAGTATAAATTTGCGTTTATTTTAAAAATCCCGGCGTCGACGGAAAAAGGCAGCTTGGTTTTTGGTCGCGTTTTGCATAATACCTTATATAATTTCTTGCTTCCGGCCTTAGCCGAGCGTCAGAAAATACAAGGCGAACTGTTTGGCGAGATGGGCGGGAAAAAAGGAAAAGAACGGGGCGAACTACTGAGCGAAAAAAGACTACTCGAAATATATTCGGAATTCTGGCAGGAAGACGGCTATCAGAATAAGGAAGACCGGGCGGCTTATTATCAGAAAGGCTTAAAAGCTTTAAAAAGTTTCTGGAGTGATTATCAAAAAAATAAACCGGCGGAAGTTTTATTTCTTGAAAAGAAGTTTTCTTTTAAACTCGGCGAAGATGTTATTAAAGGTACAATCGATCGCGTTGATAAACTCGCGGACGGGACCCTGGAGATAGTTGATTATAAGACAGGTAAGGACAAGAAACTTGATTTCAGCACCAAGCGGCAATTAATCCTCTATCAATTATTCCTGGAAGAGTTTTTAAAGATAAAAGTTAGCCAGCTCAGCTATTATTATCTGGAAAGCGGGGTTAAGGCGAGTTTTGTCGCGACGGATAAGGAGATTACGAAGCTGCGTCTAGAAGTCATGACGGAAATCGCAGCCATTAAGAAAAGGGATTTTGCGCCAACACCGTCCCCAATGTGCCAGTTCTGTGATTTTAATTCCATTTGTGAGTTTAGGCAGGTTTGATATACAATATAGATATGAAGAAACCCCAAGACAATACGCCGGATCGCTTGATTAGTCCGATTGAACGCCAGGGAGATGATACTCTTGATTTGTCTTTGCGTCCCAAAACTTTAGGCGAATATATCGGCCAAGAACGGATTAAGGCGAATTTGAATATTACGATCACGGCCGCCAAAAAGCGGGAGGAACCGATTGAGCACGTTTTGCTTTACGGCGCACCGGGTTTAGGTAAGACGACTCTGGCCCATGTGATTGCTAACGAAATCGGGGCAAATATTCGAGTCACGTCCGGGCCGGCGATTGAAAAAAGCGGCGACTTAGCTGCGATTTTAACTAATCTTGAAAAAGGGGATATTTTATTTATTGATGAAATTCATCGTTTAAATAAGACAGTTGAAGAAATTTTATACCCAGCTATGGAAGACTACGCTTTGGATATTATCATGGGCAAGGGGCCAACGGCACGAACTTTGCGCCTCGACTTGCCGCGTTTTACGATTATTGGGGCTACAACTATGGCGAGCCTACTCTCAGCACCCTTACGTGATCGCTTCGGAATTACGCATCATTTAAATTTTTACGAAATTGCGGATATTGAAAAAATCATTAAGCGCAGCGCGGGAATCTTGAATATTAAAATAGATGCTACCGCGAGCGAAGCGATTGCTTCGCGCAGTCGCCGCACGCCGCGTATCGCGAACCGGCTCTTAAAACGGGTACGCGATTATTGTGAGGTAAAAGGCGACGGTCAGATTACTCTAGCCGATTGCTTAGCGGCCTTTAAATTACTCGAAGTCGATGAATTAGGTTTGGACTTGATTGATCGCCGAATTCTGGAAACGATTGTTCATAAATTCAAGGGCGGCCCGGTCGGACTTAATACACTCGCGGCCGCGACTGGCGAAGACATGGATACGATTGAAAATGTTTATGAACCGTATCTGATGCAGCTCGGCTTTTTAGATCGTTCGCCTCGTGGCAGAATGGTTACTCATTTAGGTTATGAGCATTTAGGACTAAGAATGCCGGGGACCGGGAGTTTGGTTTAAAATAAAAAAATCAGATAAATAAAAAAGAGTCCGGGAGGACTCTTTTGTTAATGTTTTTTCGGTTTAGACCCATTTAGACGAAGTTGCCCCCGGATTCATTTTTTGGGTCATATTTTTTCAGAAGTCGAGTAGTCTTTTTATAGATTGCCTGCGGTTTTTTACGCAGCGCCCTAATAAGATTAAGGTATAGTAAGAGACCACGTTTTTTGCCGCTCGGTGGTTTCCGATCTAATTCCGTTTTCAGTCTTTCCAGAATAATTTCAGCGAGGACGCTTTTTGTTCTCTCATGTAAGTGGGGTTTATGCCAAGTAGGTTTATCCTCGTTTAGTTTATAAGAGCTAATTAAGCTGAAATCACTCCATAAGTCATCGAACGGTTTTAAAATGTAGCCGCCATTTGTGGCTTGTTTAAATATGGTGCTAACGACCTGCATGAAATAGAACAATTCAATTTTTTCAAGTTCTATTTCAAGGGGCATGGGGTCATAATTAATGACGCCAGAATCACGACGACCACGAATAAAATTCCGTAAGGCGGTAGTGTTAAAATATAATATTTTCTCTTCCTCGGGGCTATGAGAAATAATGGACATATTACCCCAAACTTCCGTGAGAAGGCTAGCTAAACCGGCGACGCTGATATTGCCATTTTTTAGTTCTTTAATCTTTTCCATGATATTGATTTTAAGGTGCAACTTCTAAATATTTCAGTAATTTGTTATATTATAATAAAGATAAGAATTTGTAAAGATAGTATTTTTATGTCGCTTTTAGTTAAAGATTTTGATTATCATCTGCCTCTCGAGCTTATTGCTCAAAAACCAGTCAGACCGCGAGACCACTCGCGGCTTTTATTGCTTGATAAGAAAATGGGGAAAATTCAGCACCGGCATTTTTATGATTTAGCTGGTTATTTAAAGCCCGGCGATGTTTTAGTTTTAAATAATTCTAAAGTTTTTCCGGCGCGGCTTTTAGGACATAAAAAAGAAACGGGCGGCGCCGTGGAAATATTTTTACACCGGAAAATTCAAGGCGCAAATTGGGAATGTCTAGTCGGCGGGCGGGTCAAAGAGGGCACGGTGGTTGAATTTAAAAAAGATTTGCGCGCCATGATTTTAAAAAATAATCAGGATGGCACTTGGGCGGTTAAATTTAATTTAAGCGGTGCTCGATTTTTAAATATTATTAATCAAATTGGCCTAGTTCCTCTTCCGCCTTATATTAAAAGAACAAAAAAGCAAAAAAGTGATAAGAATAATTATCAAACCGTGTTTGCAGACGCGCGCCAGACGGGCTCGGTCGCGGCGCCCACTGCTGGATTACATTTTACAAAACAGTTATTGCAAAAAATAAAGAAGAAAGGCATTAAAATAGTTTACGTCACGCTTCATGTCGGGCTCGGGACTTTTGCACCGGTTAAAACGGAAAAAATTACAGAGCATCAGATGCACCAGGAATTCGCGACAATAAGCGCCAGCGCCAAAAAAGAAATTTTAGCGGCTAAAAAAGCTGGCGGCCGGGTTATCGCAGTCGGCACAACGAGCGCTCGAACGCTTGAGTCAGCGGATTTTAAAAAAGTTGGCGCGGAAAGCTTTTGGACAAACATTTTTATTTATCCGGGCTATAAATTCAAGATGGTTGATGCTCTAGTTACTAATTTTCATTTACCGAAATCGACTCTACTTATGCTCGTTAGCGCCTTAGCCGGGAAAAAAGCGATTGACCGGGCTTACCATGAGGCTATTAAGCAAAAATACCGTTTCTTTAGCTACGGCGACGCTATGTTTATTCATGACTAACTTCACTTAAAATGCCCCGTTTTCGTCAACGGGGCATTTTTATTTGATTTTTACTAAAATTTATGATATACTGAACAGTAATTAGTCTTAATTTAAGGAATATTACTTCAATTTTAACATATGCGTAAGTTCTTCTTGTTCGTCTGGGAGATCGTCAAAGTTATTGTTATCTCTTTAATCATTATCCTGCCGGTTCGCTACTATTTAATCCAACCCTTTTACGTCAAAGGCGCGTCCATGGAAAATAATTTTCATGACGGCCAATACTTAATTATTGATGAAATCAGCTATCGCTTCCACGCCCCGCAAAGAGGCCAGGTGATTGTTTTTCGCTACCCGCGTGATCCGCAGGAATACTTTATTAAACGCGTTATTGGCCTCCCCGGTGAACAGGTTCAGATTGAAAACGGGAGTGTTAAGATTTTTAATACCGCTCATCCCGATGGCTTTGTTTTAAATGAGCCTTATTTGACCTCGGGGCTAACTACCATTAGTGACAATACGGATAAAATAAATATTGGCGCGAATGAGTATTATGTTTTAGGGGATAATCGTAACGCTTCCAAGGACTCGCGTTACTTCGGCCCAGTCAACAAAAGCTTTATCACCGGCAAAGTCCTCTTTCGTGGTTGGCCGTTTAATAAAATTACTCTATATACGCCCAGTTATTGGCCGCAATATAATAATTAATAATTTCTATGCCTCGACCTAAAAGAAATATACCGGAAGCGAACAAAGTTCCGGTCAAAAGAAACGAAAAAATTCCGCCGCGTCTTTTAGGAATGAAAGACTTTGTCGGCACAGAGCAGCGCGCTTATGATTTTGTCGCTGGTAAAGCGCTTGAGCTTGCTAAACTCTATAGTTTTACGCCGGTACGCACGCCCATCATGGAAACTTTTGATCTGTTTAAGAAATCAAGCCGGAAAGGTGCTGATCGGGAATTTTATTTTGTCGAAGGTGATAAGAGCGAACGCGTGGTTTTACGACCGGAAATTACCCAAGGTGTTGTCCGAGCCTACCTCGAAAATAATTTAGGGGAAAGCGGTCGGGCGGTTCGACTTTTTTCACTCGGTTCTATTTTTCGCCGTGAAAAAATGCAGACGGGGCGCTATCGCGAAGCGACACAGTTTAATTTAGAAATTATCGGTGAAGCAAAGCCGATGGCCGAAGCGACACTCATCGCTTTAGCGGCTAATTTTTTCTCCGAACTCCAGGTAAAATGCCAGGTGCAGATTAATTCTTTAGGAACGGCGGAAAATCGCCGGGAATATTGCAGTAAGCTCTTAGCTTTTTATAAGGAACGCGGTCGTCGCTCTAAACTTTGCAATCATTGCAAGAAAAATTTAGGCCGTAGCTGCTTAAGCTTATTAGACTGCAAAGAAGAGGAATGTGTTAAGATTCGAGAAGGCGCGCCACAACTCGCCGACTACTTATCAGATGAAAGCCGTGATCATTTTTCCAAGACTTTGGAATTTTTAGACGAATTAAAAATTGATTATAATTTTAATCCCTATTTGGTTCGCAGCTTGAATTATTATAATGATACGGTCTTTGAATTTTGGCCGGTAAATGACGATGGCAGTACGCCGGTCGGTAAGTTAGCCTTAGCCGGTGGTGGTCGTTATGATTCTTTGGTTGAAAATCTCGGCGGCGCCCCAACACCCGCGGCGGGGATAGCCATTGGTTTAGAGCGAACCATGTCGCGAATTAAAGATAAGCATCTCTTGACTAACCCGGCTGAAGAGGATATTGTATTCATTGCCCAACTCGGAGACCAAGCGAAGCTCAAAGCGCTTCAATTATTTGAGGAATTACGTCGCGCTGGATTCAATGTCCGCCAGGCCTTTACCTCGGATAGCTTAAAACAGCAATTAGAAGAAGCCCTTAACATGAAGGCGAAAACGAGCTTGATTCTAGGCAAGAAAGAAATTATGGACGGAACGATCCTGATGCGCGATATGGATTCCGGAGCGCAAGAGACCGTTGTTTATAAGAAGATTAAGGAGCGTCTCGAACGACGAGAAAAAGTCGTTGAAAGAAAGCTTAGAAGTAACAATACTAATTTAATTAATAAAGATAATCATAGAAAGGAAGGTGTGTATGGCGGATTTTAAACGAAAACCCGGCGAGAGTTTCGAAAGTTTTTTACGGAAATTCAAGAAGGGTTTAAAAAACAGCAAGCGTCTTGAAAAAGCGCGATCCAAGCAACATTTAGAGCCGAAAAAGACTAAACGTCTTTTGAAAAAGCGAGCTTTAATCAGCTTAGATTTGAGCAAGAAGAATGAATACCTGCGCCGCATTGGCAAATTGCCGGAAAGCAATATGCGACCGTAAGTTATAATTTTGCTAATATAAATATAAAAGCACCTTAATATGAGGTGCTTTTATTTTATAGTTTTAGTATTGACAAAAATTATAAAAAGATGTAATGTATTATGTTAATATTGCCCTTTTAAAATATTATATATTCTCAAGAAACGGAAAGAATTTCACGTAAAACCAGATAAACCATGAAAAAAATTGTATTGTTATTTGTTGCTTTTGTCGCTATCGCC
Source organism: uncultured bacterium (assembly GCA_903874345.1). Lineage (GTDB taxonomy): Bacteria > Patescibacteriota > Patescibacteriia > Patescibacteriales > UBA12465 > UBA12465. The sequence continues at coordinate 28,408 of CAIQRY010000064.1, read as the reverse complement.
TCAACTATGGCGCAGAAGGTCGAAGTTAGGCATCTTAAGGGAGCTGCTTCAGCGAATCAGGCAATTTTCAATGAATGGGTCCTGATAGTTATTCCGAATGCCGCCGTGCGCCAGGAAAAAACAGAAAGCGCCGATAGCTTAGTTTACACGGAAAATTCAAGACGAGCCGAAAAAATATTGGCTCGGATTATTATCCATGGTGCTTCGCTTCCGGATGCCGACATCATCAGGGCTTGGCAGCATCCTGGCGCCACCCTGCATGTATTTCAAAACCTTTGGGGAGAGGAGGACGATGCTTGGCTTTGCTTTGCCTCGAAAATTATAACGAAAGCAGACATGCTTAGTTATAATTGTTCGGCTTCTCCCGACGACCAACGCCTTGACGTCAGCCCGGTAAAAATCCATAAGGAAAAGATGAAAACAAGATGGAGAGTGGTAATAATAATGACACTTCTAGCCTCGCTTTCATTATACACTGCCTTTAAGATCGCAACCGTTAAGGTTACTGATGGCAGTTTTGTAAAATTGCTTCTTAGCTGGGTATTTTATTTTATTATTTCCCTGGCTCTCTGTACTCCTTATAAACTAGCAATTTGCGTCTGTTTTTTTGTCGGGATGGTACCGTTTATGTCGTCGGTAATATATCTGGCGAGCAAGACTAAAAAAGAAGCCGCCCAAAAAGCCGGCTAAAAGAGAATAGTAAAAGAGGCTCTCCACACGGAAGCCTCTTTTTTAATTTATTTCATGAGACCCCGCATCAAGTGCGGGGTGACTTTATTTATTTATCCCCGGGATAAAGCGTTTGAAACTTTCGAGTCGGGATCGCTTCGCGTATTCCTTAATCAAATCGCGCGCGCGTTTGGTTTTTACAAATTTTAACCAATCACGATCCGGGAAGCGACGGCCTTTTTCAATAATTATTTCGACTAAATCGCCGTTTTTTAATTCTTGGTCTAAACGACCAACTTTTTCATTAATAATTACACCGGCCGCCTGATTACCAATATTAGTATGAACAGCATAGGCGAAATCAATGGGCGTCGCTTTTTCCGGCAGCTCGAAAGCGTCACCACGAGGGGAAAAGACAAAGATGCGATCGCGGAAAATATCGAGTTTTATTTTTTTAACGAATTCGGAAGTTGAGGTGATTTCTTTTTGAATATCGACGATTTCTTTAACCCAGGCCGGCGTCTGGTAAATGCCTTGACCCCGCTTGGATTTATAATGCCAATGGGCGGCTAAACCGTAAATGCTTTCTTCATGCATTTCGCGGGTGCGAATTTGAAATTCCACGGCTTTACCCTCCGGACCAAAGACTGTGGTATGGAGTGATCGATAACCATTTGGTTTCGGAACGGCAATATAGTCTTTAAAACGATTCGGCTTCGGTTTCCAAAGGGAATGGATTAAGCCTAAGACCTGATAACAGTCATCAATATTCTCAACAATGACGCGCAAGGCAAAAACATCATAAATTTCATTAAAAGGTCGGCCCTTGTCCTGCATTTTTAAATAGATGCTATATAAATGTTTGAAGCGAACTTCAATATCATATTTAATTTTGGCTTCATCAAGTTTCGGTGTCAAAATGCTTTTGATTTTTTGAAAAAAACGATTGCGTTCGACTTTTTTTTCAACCTCATATTTATATTCGAGGTCATGGAACTCTTCGGGGTAAAGGAATTTGAAACAAATATCTTCCATCTGCCATTTTAAACGGCTAATGCCGAGCATACCGGCAATCGGCGCATAAATCTCCAAAGTTTCCTTGGCGATTCTTTTTTGTTTTTCCGGCGGCAGGTTTTCCAGCGTTCGTAAATTATTCAAGCGGTCGCAGAATTTAATAAAAATAACGCGCAAATCACTGGCCATGGCCAGGAACATTTTTTTCAGGTTTTCACGATAGCGCTCAATGCCGCGGTACTTGATTTTTCCGAGTTTGGTTACGCCTTGGACCAAAAAAGCGACCTCGGAACCGAACCTTTTTTTGATTTCGGAAATGGTATGTTTCGTATCTTCGGGTACGTCATGGAGCAGACCGGCCATTACGGTCGGAAGGTCGGCTTTAATCTCGGTTAAGATATAGGCGGTATGTAAGGGATGTTGAATATAAGGCTCGCCATTTTTTCGAATTTGACCCTCATGCGCGAGATTGGCAAATTCAAAGGCTTGGGCCAACAATTTGGTGTCGGCACCAGGATGATTTTCCGCGAATTTTTTGATAATTCGTTCAATCGTCATATCTTTTGCTTAATGGTCAAGTGGGCTAGCCTCGCTACCGCAGCGGGCTTTTTTATTTTTTGTTTTTTATGTTATAATAAAGACATCCTAAATTATATCACAGTAGGAATAATTTAAAAGATTTTTTGTTTCCTGGCATGAGAAAAACAGGGAAATTAATTCTAGCGATTTTAACGAGCGCGGCCGGATGGTTGGTGGCTAATTTTGCTTTGGCGCAGGATTATGGAATTAATGCCGTGAATAACACCATTAACCTTTCTCAATCAGATCCGAGATTGATTATTGGTCGTATTATTCAAATCGCTTTGAGTTTCTTAGGCGCGCTCGCTCTCGTAATTATTATGTATGCCGGGTTTAAGTGGATGACTTCAGGCGGCGAAGAAGACAAAATCGAGGCAGCGAAAAAAACTTTGCGCGATGCGATTATTGGTTTGGTCATTATTTTAGCTTCTTGGGCTATTGTGACTTTTGTCTTAACACAACTCACGGCGGTTTTAGGCGGCAATGGTAACGGTAATCAGGTCGGCGCTGGCAATGGTGGGTTAGGAAGCGTTGGCTTAGGCGCGATTGGTGCTTGTGCGGTTGATAGTTACTATCCGACCGACGGTCAAAATGAAGTGCCGCGCAATACTTCGGTCATGTTGACGTTTAAAGAAGCGGTAAAGTTAGATTCGGTTTGTGTTAATAATAGTGGGGCTAGTTGCGCTTGTAATAAAACTGATTGCACGAAGCTTAATCCACGCGCGATTAATTTATACAAAACTGATTTAGGTAATTCCTGTAACGGCAGCGCTTGCTCTAACCCGAATACGAACGTGACGGATATTTTGGTTTCTGTCCCGAGCGGTAACAAGACCTTAGTTTTAACCCCGATGTCTTATTTGGGCTCACCAACTTCTAATACACCCTATACCATTCGTTTTACCAACAATATTAAAAATGAAGAAGGTAATTCTATTTTTCAAAATTGCAGCGTTAATTATACGGAATGGAAATTCACGGTTTCTAGCCAATTAGATTTAACGTCGCCTATTGTCGCTCCGAGCGGCGTTTTTCCAATTCCGGACAATCTCAAGGATGCGGCCAAACAAACCATCCCCGCAATTGCCGCGACCGGCGCGATTACGGTAAACGACTGTCCGACGACTTATGCCGCGGCCACGGTTAAGACGATTAGCCCGGCGACCGCGAATGTGGCTTTGAATTATCATGGTAATCTTGCCCAGTTTAAGATTGCGGTTCCGGCCGGCGAGACTGATAAGGCCCAATTATTTGACGGGGCAACTAATAATTTATTAGGCGTGTCTAATTTTGATGGTAATGGTCTGGTTACTTTTCCTAATTACTTAAGTTTGACCGCGCCGAGTCATCCAGCGGGTAGTTTATGGACGGTTGATATTATTCCTGAGCAATTAGCGGATACGGTTTTAGTCGGCGCCGAGCTTTATACTTTTGCCGTTAATAATTTAAATAATAATGTTTTAGTGCCTAATGGCGCCTGTGATAAGAATGCGGTGGCGCTTAATTTAGAAGGAAAATTAAGTGGTAATAGCGATATTGATGTGGCCCGAACCGGTAATCGCGTGAATTTAACAGCGAAGGTTGCGGGTGCGGATGGTAATAACCTTGTTTTGCAAACGACTAATGCGGCCGCCTTGGGACTCCGCGCTTTTTCCGGCGGCGTCGATCAAATAATTACGACTAATGTTAATGATAAGAGAGATAACCCCATGAACTCGGTCATTCAGATTAATTTCAATGAAGCGGTTAATCCCATGACTATTTCCGGAACGGCCGCGGAATTAGCGCCTTATTTGCGCATTGTGAATGCTGATGCCTCTTCGAGCCCGGCCGCCGCCGCTTGCGTTAAGAATAGTGATTGCCAGTCTTATAAATGCAGTAACAATACTTGCGTTGGCGATTATGTCGGCGGTAAATTCATAGTTTCAAACGGTTATAGAACGGTGGAATTTTTATCAGATAACGAATGCGGGGTTAACGGCTGCGGCGAAAAAATTTATTGTTTGCCAGCTAATAGTCATTTAGCGGTTAAGCTCGTCGCCGCCAATTTAAAAACTTGTACGAACAGTAGCGAATGTTTGCCGCTCGCCCCTTATAAGAATTGTTCCTCGACGCCGCTCGGTTATCAAACTTGTCAGAACGATAGTGGCCAAAATTATCCGACGGCTAATATCAGTAGCTTAGATGGCATCGTCGACGCGGCCATGAATTCTTTAGATGGTAATCGCGATACGGCCGCAGCCGGACCAATCTCTTTCTATAGTGATAACTATAATGTTAACTATCATCCCGAACTCAATGCCGGCCGAGAAGATAAATTCCTATGGTCCTTCTATGTTAATGACCAGATTATGTCCGGTACGCCGCTTATTACGACGACTAACCCAGCCCAGAGTCAAAGCGGTTTGAATTTAGCCGACCCGGTAGCAATTACTTTTAATACTTTAATGATGAATAGCACGCTCCGCACGGGTAGCGTCTTGATTCAAAGCGGGACTAGCACGATTGAACATAAATTAATAAATTTACGTAGTTTATCGACCGAACCCCTAGGTTATTGGGTCTTAAATGATAATTTAGATACGGCTCCTTTAGATGGCGTGCCCGATATGACGGTTTCCAAAATTAATCACTCCGCTTTTTCTGCTTCGGTCAGTTATAAGGCACAAGTTGGATCTGGCGTTAAAGATATTTATCAGAATTGTTATAAACCGTCGGCTGGTCCGAATTGCGCGGCGACCGCGAGTCAACCGTCTTGCTGTTTTGGCGCCCTGACTAGCACTTTAGGCGTGGACGGTAATTGCCAATAAAATTTGTTGAGTCAAAAATTTATATACTTTGTGTTTAAAATCAACCGTAAAAAAATCTTGGTTTTTCTAGGCTTCTTATTGGGAGGCCTGTTAATGGCACATTTCGCTTTGGCACAGGATTATGGAATTAACGCCGCGGCTAATGGTTTGAATAACTCACTACCAGGTGGCGGCACTGATTTACGGACGATTATCGCTCGTATTATTAATCTAGCCCTCGGCTTTTTAGGAACCATTGCTTTATTAATTATTGTTTACGGCGGGTTTAAATGGATGACCTCAAACGGCGATGAAGAAAAAGTTGAAGAAGCCAAGAAACTTTTGAAGAGTGCCGTAATCGGCTTAGGAATTATTTTAGCTTCTTGGGCTATTGCCACTTTTATTATTTCGGCTTTAGGCGGGGCGATTGGTGGTAGCGGTAGCGGTAGCGGTTGCACGGATGGCAGTACAGCCTCTTGTGGTTGCGGCGGGTACATGACTTGTTATGGTAACTCCTGGGGTGGTTGTATCGGTTCAAATTGTTCAGGCGGCGGCGGGCCCACGGTTTGTAACGCTAACCCGGCTTCACCGATTTGTTCGCCTTTAAATCAAATTTGCGCCACTGGTAATTACTGCGATCCAACTTCTTGTTTGTGCGTACCGCAATCTGGTTCAGGCCAGGCTTGCAATCTAGACACGACTAATGCGACTTGCCAGCCGGACAATAATCGTTGCGGGGCTTATTTAACTTGTGATCCGAGCTCCTGCCTTTGTACCGGGACGCCAGTCATTACGGCGATTAGTCCGGTCGGCGGTTTTTGTCAGGAAGATCGCAATAAGGTTTGTACGCAAGATAGCGATTGCGCCACGACTTGTAATACGGCCAGCCCGAACGGTGCTCCGGATAATTTTATTACTATTTCCGGTAAGAATTTTGGTACTTATTCGGCCACCGGTAGTCAATTAATTTTTGAAGGGGCAAACAGCCCGCAATTAGGCGTAGCACCCCAAACTTTAAATCCGGCTTGTATTAATTCTTGGACCGATACGCAAATTGTAATTGCTGTACCGGGCGGCGTGACTAACGGACCAATCAAAGTTGTTAATAAAGATAATTTTAATGACACGACTGATAATACTTATGGTCCGCAGATTCCAGATTTTGAAGCAAACGTCATCGCGCGTCCTGGTCTATGTTATTTAAGTCCGGACAAAGGACAATTAAGCTCGGCGGTTGGCTACGAAGGCATTAATCTTTACTCTGGTAATGCTTATTTTGGTAATTATCAGGCGAACGTCCGCGGTTTAGATTCGCAGTTTAATAGTCCAGCCGGTTTAGCCGGAACTTCGACCACGCCGAATATCCGGGCTGGTGACTCGGGCAGTTTTGTTATTAATAATATTAATGGTAATCGCGTTCCGAGTAATTTTTTAAGCTTTGTTAAAGAGCCAGAGCAGGGCGAGGGACCATACATTATTTCTTTTACGCCGACGGCCGGTTCGGCCGGGCAATACGTGACGATTCGCGGTTATGGTTTTGGTGGCGCGCGTGGCAATAATCATGTTTACTTCGGTAACACCGAAGCCTCTTATGATTTTCCGGATGTTTGTTTGAATGCGGTTTGGCGGGATGATCAAATTATTGTTAAAGTACCGGCCGGTTTAGCAGATGGTAATTATACGATTAAAGTCAGTTTGGGCGCGACAACTATAGATACCCAGGGACTTAATCCAAATACTTTTCAGGCCGATAAGAATTTAGCTTTGAAAACTAGTTTATGTAGAATTGATCCGAGTCGTGGTCCGGCCGCGACACCCGTGACTTTATGGGGTGAATATTTTGGTCGCGTTGGCGATGAGGGTTTGGTGAAATTTAATTATGATAAATCCGCGACCGGGACGATTGCGGTTGATGGTCGCGCTAATATGATTCAGACCACGGTTCCGGATGGAGCGATTACTGGCCCGGTTCATGTCGTAAATAATAGTACCTGGGGTAATGAATTGAATTTCCTAATGGGCGAATGTCATGTTGATGCGGATTGCGGGACGCAGATTTGTTGTCCGGCGAGTACTTATAAAAAAGGACGTTGCGCCAATACCTTGGCGGAATGTTTTATTAATATCCCGACTTCGGTTTTTGAATGGAGTTTTTCAACTGGTTTCGGTCCGAGTCTTTACAGTTGCGCGGGCGCGGCTGGTTATTATGGTTCTTGCCAAAACGGCGCGACTTGCCCCAATGTACCAGGCACTTGTTCGCCTTATTCCGGCGGAACTAAAGTGGCGGCCGGCGATTGTGATTCAACTTGCGCCTCGGTTTCGGGTTGTGGTGATTTCGCTCCGAATAATTGTAGTTATGATTCTGTTTCCGGACGTTGTTTGAAAAACGGGACGGGCGCGAATTGTGATTTAGCACAAGAGTTTACTTATCAATACGTGGCGGGTGGTAAAACCATAACAGCAACGACAACCGAAACTTGTAATTCAGATAAACAATGGGAGATAACAGTGGCCGGACGTTGTCCGGATGGCTGGACTAAATCCACGGGTAATCGTTGTGTGTCCGGTTCTTGCGAAATCTGTAGTTCGCCGCTGACTTGCAATAAAATTGGTTCCGCGGGGCGTTGTACGTCTGGTTCTATTTGTGCGGCCGGTTCGACCTGTGAAGCGGACGCGACGAGCGGTCATGATAAATGTTTTACACTTAAACAGCCGAGTTGCGATTGTTGTTGTCAGATTGGCCAGAGCGCGCGTGATTGCTGTGCTGGTTTGCAGTGCGAAGGTACTTGCGGCGCAGACACAGGCAAGACGAGCGGTGCGACTTTAGGTCGTTGCGGTGGTTGTAAATCAGCCGGGGCGACACCGGAAGCACGAGACGCCGCTTGTAATTGTACCGGACATAGCGGACAGTATTGCGATATTAATAATGCTCAATTCCCGGATGGCGTTTGTTCGGATTGCACCGGCTTGTCAGCTCAAAATTGTACAGATCACTCTAGCGCTTGTTGTTTAGACGCTAATAAAACGCCATCAACTGCGGACGATGTTTGTCGCGGTGGGAGTGGTCAATTAATATCGAATAATCCGAGCAGTATCGATTTTGGTTATTGCGCTTATTATGATTGTTCTGCGACTGAACCGACTAAATGCGCCACGACCACGCCGGTTAAAATTGGAACTTATCCAAATCAACAAACCTGTATTACTGATTGTCAAAACGCGGATCCTTGTGCCGGAATTACGGACATGACTTCTTGTTTGGCGAAAAGTACGCGTTGTTGCTTCGATGCCAAAGCGACGGGCGGCGGTGCTTGTCGCTTAGGCGATAAAATAACGGGTAGTGCTGATGCCGGCTACTGCGCTTATTATAATTGTCAGACGGCGTCTTCGACACCTCCGGGTGACCCGACAAAATGTGCGACTTCGACGCCGGCGAAACTAGGTCTTTACCCTACGATTGATACTTGTTCTTACTATTGTGCAAATACACCGCAAGGGCCAGGCATGTCTTGCGCAGGCGTAGCCACGTCGACCTGTCAAAGTGAAATTTGTAATTTTCCGGGTTTTGCCTGTTTACTTGCCTCTGGTTCTTTGGGCACATCGCAGCCGGATTGCGGTACTTGTTGCTGTAAGCCGGGACAGGCGAATGACGCTTGTACGGCTCTTAATCCAAATTTAAAATGTTTAGCTGATAAAGGTAACTGCTCTGGTGCGAGCCGCGGTTTATGTTGCGGTTGCAGTAGCGACAACGAATGCGGCTCACCAAGTACCGTGGGTTGCGGCACAGATACTTGCTGTCAGGCTCGTCCGGAAATTGCTTCCACAACGCCACCTCATTTAGCAACTAATGTTTGTCGTAATGCCGTCGTTAAGGTTAACTTTAATCAGAATATGGATATTACATCTTTTAGTAACATTTTATTACTAGAAGAAAGAAGCTATGCCAATGGTGTTTGCCCCGCCGGTACCTTTATAGCTAAAGGTAATTCTTTGCAAGATTTATTAGCTTATAAAAATGCCAATTTTTTAACACGTTGGTATTGGCAAGTATCTTTAACAGTTAAAAATTTAGTTGGTCGTTTGAGCGGCAGCGTACTCGCCTCGAACAATACGCCTCCGGCCGAACATTTATATTGTGCCGTACCAGGAACGGTCAGCTCGGAAAATGAAGGGAGTAGCACGGCGCTTGTTTTTATGCCCCAGCGCCTATTAGCCGCTTCGAGTAATTATTATTTAGTCGTGAAAGGGGATGAAAATTTAAATAGCCAATCCGGCGTGTTAAGTCTCCAAGAAATTGGTTTTACTGGCCCCGGTTATTTTGACCCCTCTTCCGGTACCTATGTTGCCGGCGACTTAATTAAATTTAATAACAAGTCTTATAAAAATTCTCAGATTTTTAAATTTACTACTTTATCAGACCAGGGGCCAAAGGCCGGCATTTGCGCCGTTGATCACGTGACGGTTAATCCGGTTTCGTATCTCTTTAAGACGACGGACAATGCTTTAAATGAAAATGATATTAATCCGAATGACAAAACTTTTGATACGGTTTCTGATCGCGACAAAGTCTTCACGACCTGGGCTTATAGCTCGGATAATCAGATTTTACAACCTGTGACCGGTTATTTCTGGGACTATAAATGGCAAATTGCCGACCCCAGTGTGGCCGCGCTTAGCGCGGTGCCCAGTCTACCAGTCAATCAATCTTTTGCTACGGCGCAAGCCGGGGTAACGGATAATTCAACGCAGATTACGGCTAAAGTCGACATGACCCGTTTCTTGGGTGCGAGTTGTGACAGTAGTCCGAGCTGCTCTTGTACCGGTTCAAATTGCAATAATAATTGTTGCAATGTTTATTCGAATGGCGATCAAGTAAATAAAGCCGCCGATCTCTACGTTTTTGTTTGCAATAATCCTTGGCCGCCAATTGCCCTTAACGGTACCTGGTCGCCCTGGAATGATACGGGTAGTAATTGTTTGGCCGGTAGCGGAAATTGTAGCAATTACAATTATAAATTTTATTATTGTCGCGATTTAGGTAAAACTGGAACTTTAGATGATTTACCCGCGATTGTTAATCAAGCCGTGACGCGCGGCCAGAACACAAGTTTAATTTGTAGCGCCGACCATGCGCCTTGCAGTAATTTAGGCGCGGCCTGCGGCACGGATAAAAATGGTGATGGCCAAGCAGACGGTCTTTGTGTCTGGGACGTTCTTAAAGAATCGTATTTTTTCCGGGAAACTATTCCGAACGCCGGGGAAATAATTAATGCTACCGATGAAAAAACTGGCGGCGAAGTTAAAGTTGACTGGAACTCAAGCGCCAGCCAAGTAGCTTCTTTTAAAATTTATTATTTAAAATCCGGGCAGGGAACTTTAATGGTCAAACCAGTTACGCTCGCGAGCTGCACATTAACTAGTAATGTTTATACCTGTAGTACGGTTATTAGTGGCTTAACTAATAACCAGAGCTATATTTTCAAGGTTTCGGTTGTGTCGGTCAATCAGACCGAGAGCCAACTATCCAATGAAAAAACGACGACTCCGACTGACCAGACGCCTCCCGTCGTGCCATTAGGTTTTATTATTCAGCCTAAAATTATTCATCCTGGTGTTCCGGTTGATAATAGTAAAATAACGTTTACTTGGGATGCTAATTCTGATGACACAGTTTTATATCGTCTATATCATGGTATTGTTGCTCATCAATACGGAGAATCTTTTGATTCCGTGGCAACGGCCACGACTTTAACCTTTGATACTAGTCAGTTTCCAGCTGGTAATAATTATTTTGCCCTGACGGCTTTAGATGCTTATAACAACGAAAGTCTAAAATCTTCCGAAGTAATGACTTCAATTCCTGCCCACTAAGTTTATATATATGAAGAAAAAAAATTGGCTTATTTTTGGCGCTGTTTTTGTCGTTATTGCTTTTTTATTGGCTTTTAAATATTCTGCGGCCCAATCAACGGGGGCTAGCGGGTCAGGTCAAGCAGCTTTATCGAGCGATGCTATTGCCGTACGGGTCGTGCCTAATCCAAATCATTATAGTATTCAGCGTTGGTATGAGAGTCAGGGGTTTAGTGGTTCTCCGCAGGCCTTAATTGTCGATGGCTATGAGGCGATTCGTGACGGCCGAACTGTTTACGTTAATGCCGCCAATGTTGATCCGATTAGTAAATTGGTTTATTCCAATATTTATTTGATTTCTTATAATCAGAGTTCGGAATCGAAGACAGTGGATATTTTGGGCCAAATTGTAGCGCATTGGAAATTTAACAGCAACATCCCGGAAAGCACAAATCCTTTACCGAGCTGCTCAATTTCTTCTTTAAGTTGCGCGAGCGATGCTGATTGTGGTGCGAACCAGGGCTGTGCTACGGCGAACCTTGCTTCGAGCTCTTGTCAGCTCACAACCACTAAAAATTGTTTGACGGATACAGATTGCCCGACTAATTTTTTCTGTGATAGTGTTAAAGCCAAAATTGCTCGCGATTTAAAACGGGTCGGGCGATTAGAAGAGATAAAAGAGGCATTATTTCAATACAAGCAAACCCAAGGTGCTTATCCGCTGCTTTCGGCCGGTAGTTATTTAACCGGGCATAGTGTTTCGGTCTGGCCTAGTTGGTTAGAATCTTTGCTTAGTACGCTCAGTATTTCACAACCCACTACCGATCCGATTAATCGCTTAGGCGCCTGCCCGGGGTATAATCCGATAACTTGTTGGAGCGCCGAACTCAAGAAATTTGTTTATAATTCGAATTCGGCTTATTTACCGCTTCCCGCTGGGAGCTACGCCCTGGTTTATAAAACGGATAAAAACGGTTCAAATTATAATTTGTGCGCCGTTATGGAAAGTCGCGATGCTTCGAGTCCCATGCTGGGTTATCATTTTTCTCCTAATGATCCGGCGGCCTCAGCTTGCGTCACGGCAACTGGTATTAATTCCGGTGGGAACGCGACCAATACCCCGCCGCGTTTGGTCGCCTCATCGCTGACGGGCGTGGCTGGTCAGGAATTTAATGGTTTTGTTCGAATGATTGATGATCAGAATAATCCTTTAACTTGGAATTTTAATCCTTCCGGTACAACCTGGACCGGCTGGCAAAACAATAGTCAAAATAATCCGCCGGTTTTAAAAGATACAACTGACCCGAATCAGAAAAAAATCTATGCCAGTTTAGCAGGGAATCCGGGAACGTATAATGCAGTTTTAACAGTGAGCGACGGCCAAGGTGGCGTTTTTACCACGACCACACCGCTTAAAATTATTAACCCAGCACCGGTTATTTCCGCCGCCGACGGGGAATTTGTTTTGGATCCTTTAGTGCCTTTTGATTATAATTTTGTTTTTTCCGGCGCCAACATTAATAATCCAGGTGCCGCTTATACGGTGGTAAAAATAGCCGGCCCCTTCGATCTTTTAAATGGCGCTGGTTTAACCAAAATCATGACTTCGGCTGGTATTGCTAGTTATCGAATTGATTATAATGGTTTGATTGCGACGACTTTCCGTTTTTATCAGAATACGGATTTCACCTATAAGATAACGGTGACGGATAAATATGGCGTATTTGCAACTAAATTATTTACAATTCATGTTATCGTTGATAACCCACCGGTCGATTTTAATTGTTCTAATGCCGCGCGTTTAAACAGCAGCTACTCTTGTTTGCTTGGTTCTGACCAATTCGGTAATCATTCTTTGAGTTATACAAGCAGCCCCTTGCCGGCTGGTTTAAGTTTGGCTAGCGGACAAAGTAGCGGTTCGGGAAATGGCAGGGCCGTTAGCCTTAAACAATCGTTTGGTAATTTAGCGCGTGCGATTTTTAATTTTTTTATCAAAACTAGTTCAGCTATTAATACTACATTACCACCAGCAACGCATCAGCCAACCGTTACATATCTGTCGGGTACACCGACTGCGACTTCGACCGGTACCAATATTATCATTAAGGCGACAAATGAATATGGCGCTTCCTCGACACGGGCTTTTATTTTAAGTATTAATGATTATTGCGGAGACGGTCTTAAGCAAGTTCCGAATATGGAAGGCCGTGGTGGTTTCTATAATGATGGTTTCGAAGATTGCGATGGCGCGGCTAGTGTCGCGACATCTCCCGCTGCTTCAAGTATTGATAAACAATACGGTTGCACTACAGGCGTGGGTTCAACAACGCCACTCCTAATTCCGAATGGTAGTTATTGCGTCTTTAAGTCTCCGGCGGCGGGCGGCGGTTATTGCGGCGACGGTTATTGCCAATTAATTATTCCGACCGCGACGGGCACGACCACGATGGAAACGACTACAAATTGTGCGGATGATTGTGTGGCTTCTTCAACGCCGCCCACTTGCGCCGCGCATCAAAGCCTTCAGAATAATATTTGTGTTTGTGACTTGGGTTGGTATGATTGCGACGGTAAACCGCTTAATGGTTGTGAGTCTCAAGATTCAGGGTGCGGTGCTTGCACTCAAAATTGTATTGGGAAAGAATGCGGCCCAGACGGTTGCGGTGGTGTCTGTGGCACCTGCGCCGCCAACCAGATGTGCAACCCGGCCGGACATTGTACGGGCCAACCGAATTGTCATAATAATAACACCGGGTGTGATCTTTGCGGCGCGACCACCGGCTGTTCTTGCCCGACGGGGTATACCTGTAAGAATAATGTATGTTTAAGCCAGCTATCTTGTAAGTGCGTTAATCAAGCAGTTTCCAGTTCTTATGATGTTTGTCAAAACCCGCGTGGCACGGCATTTAATACTTGCTGCACCCAAGGTAGCGAAACTTGTTGTAGTGGCGCCTGCCAGGCCGACCCCACCCAAAATAAATTAACTTGCGGTTATGGCCCATGCTGTAATAAAGATACTCAAACTTGTTGTGGTTCTGGTATGAGTAATAGAACTTGCTATAATAATAGTGAGTTAACGCCAAAGTGTGGTTCGACTTATTGTTGTCCGGGCCAGGTTTGTTGTAATGGTCAGTATGGAAAGTTCTGCACCTCCGATCCGACAACTTGCACAGGCAATCAACAATAAATTATAAAATATGAAAAATAAGAAAATAATGATACTGGGCGGGGCGCTGGTTATTCTAATTCTGGTTGTTTTAGGAGTAGTGCTTGTAATTAAGAAAAATAATTCTAATCCCGCGACCACGTCAAACACGACTTATAAGCCAGAATTTTTAAATACGGCCGAGAAACAAGCTTTAGGCTTGCCCGACGTGGCGCAAGTTCAAGCCGTTGAACGCGGGGCGAACGGAGAATTAATGGTTTATAAGATAATTAGAAGTACAAGCGATATTGTAACTAATCCGGACAAATTGGGACCGATTAGTCCTCGCCAAAAATAAGGCACGCCGCGGCAATTTTTAAAATATAGCCAGGCCGGTTTTTATTCGCTATAATTAGGGGAGTTAATATTAATAGTTTATAAATTTATGTTTAACGACACCGCCAATTCTGCCAACAATCAAACAGTTGATGATATATTCGCGGAAACTGATAAGGTTTCGCCCAGTGGCGCCGGTGATATTACGACCCGAAAAGTCGGCCTGGCTTCCGCCGAAGGACCAGTTCCCGAAGAGACTGAAAAAAAAGGTGGTCTCCCTTGGTTTAAAATTGCCATCGTGGCCATCGTGGCTATAATTATATTATTAATCGGTTACTTGGTTTATTCGCAGTTTTTCAAAAATACTAATTCCTCGAGTCAAACACCGGCGGTGTCTAGCACTAGTACCACAGCGCTTACTCAAAAACAGAACCAAAATTCAACAACTACGACGACCACCACATCCAGCTCAACCGCCGAAACCACTAATACTTCAATCGCAACCAGTACACTATCGACCTCGACCGAATTAACGACCGTTCCGACTTCGACTATTCCGGAAATTACGGCAACGACCACGGCGACCTCAACCGTCCTGGATGCAAGTTCGACTTTGGATTCGGATAGTGATGGTTTAACAGATTATCAAGAGATAAATGTTTATCATACGGATCCCTATAACCCGGACACAGACGGAGACGGCTACTTAGATGGTGCCGAGGTTAGTGGCGGTTATAATCCGAATGGTGCGGGTCGTTTGTCTGGGCTCAAATAAACTGCATAACTCTTAAAATGATTAATACTCCTTCCAACAACCAAGCGCGGTTGCGTCCGGATGCTTCCAAAGCGCCCAAAACGCTGCCGCGTTTATCTTTAAATCTCCATACTATGCCGCCGACCGCGAGCCAGCATTGGCAGAAATGGCTCGTCACCGGCATAGCGTTTTTAGTCGTGGTGGCTTTGACTGTTTTTGCCCTGCTTAGTTTATAAATTATGTTTGGTAAAAATAAAAAGAAAAATTTGAGTGCGGCAACTGATCTTGACGTGGATAAAAAAATTCATGACGATCTAGTTGTTCATAATATGCCGGCAACGAATCGTTTATCGGGTCCGGCTACAGCGCCTCAGCCAAAAATTAGCGGCAAAAATAATTTTAAGGCCGTCGGTATTTTGATTATTGGGGGCGGCGTTATTTTTATTGGTTTGTTATTTTATTTTTCTTATCTTTACATTATCAAGCCGGCGACTAAAAATAATGCAAATACGTCTCTAGTCAGCGCGCCAATAGTTTCTCCAAAAACAGATAATTCATCAGCGACGACTAGCGCATCACTAATCGCGACGACAACGGAGATCTTAGCTACTTCTTCAACCGTTCTTGATTTAAACGCCACAAGTTCCGGAGCGACCTCATCTTCGCCTATAGGCGAAGAATTAAGTACGACCACACCGGCCGCCCCCTTAATAGATACGGATAATGACGGTTTAAACGATGAAGAAGAGGCTGCTTTCGGCACCAACCCCGCCTTAACAGATACTAATAATAATAGTTACGGCGATTTAACGGAGATTTTAAATGGTTATAATCCAACCGGTACCGGGAAATTAGGAGCGAATTTGTCGCTCGCGACCGCTACTAGCAAGGTTTTAGGTTATAGTGTTCTTTATCCTAAAGCCTGGACGGTCAAATCTTTGAATAATGATAATACGATGCTGTTTAATGCGCCGGATGACTCTTTAATTCAAATTTCTATTCAAGACAATACTAGTAAGCAAAGTATCCTGGGCTGGTATAGCGAAGCTTTCCCAACGGAAAAAGTCACTTATGATCAGATTAAGACGACCGCGACTTGGGACGGGGTGATGAGTAGCGACGGGTTTAACTTTTATTTGACCGATAAGAAACATAAGAGCGTCTATATTATTTCTTATATTCCGGCGGTTGATAGTCGCGTCGCTTACCCCACGGTTTTTAAGATGATGATTAATACTTTAAGCGTAAAATAAGCCAATTTTTCATTTTCTTTTTTCTTGACATTTTTTTTAGATTCCTTTAAAGTCTAATTATTCCAAACCGGGAAGGAGGATACCATGAGGAAGCCGTTCTTTCGCATTATTTCATCCCTGTTTGTAGCCTTTCCTGAAATTTTCAGGCAGATGATTGGCGAGTGGCCACCAAAAGAGTTGGCGTTTCAGTCTCTGACTGAAACCAAAACTCGGCCTCACGCCGGTCAACAAACCCAATTTTCTGCATGCGCAAGCGAGCCAAGATCGGAGACACTCTGGAGGGATCCAAAGAAGCCTCCTTAGATTGGGTAAGACTACAAACGACCAAATGAAAAGCCCCGTTCAATGAACAGGGCTTTTTTATTTTCGTTTTTATTTTCGGCTATAAGTTTTTTTAGTTTGTGTGAATTTAATGATCCGGCCAAAGATTTTTTTAATATTTGTTCCTTGGCTTTGTAAGAAGGTTTGTGAGCTACCAATGATAATCAGATCGCCTCGGGCGCGGCTTAGAGCAACGTAGATACGTCTTAAGTCTGTGCTAAAACCGATTCGACCCTCTTCGTTGGCGCGAACTAAACTAAGAATAATTGCTTCTTTTTCCGAACCCTGGAAAGCATCAACGGTGTTGATCATCTCTTTAAGGACAGAGTCGATATTTTCCGGCGTAACCAGTTCCTTGAAGAGGGGGTGAAAAAGCAATTGTTTCCGAAGTAGCTCCTTAATGTTCGTAATCTGACCGCGATAAGTAGTAATAACGCCCAAGGAAGCAAAATTAATCGCTCCGTTTTTTTGTTTCTGATGTTTGAAAAATTTGATTACTTCATCAACGACCAGGGTTTTTTCCCGGCGGTTTTGATAGGAGGTTTTAATCCTCTCTTCTTGGCCGCCTTTAGCGTCCAGGAAAGTCACAGTGCCGCGCGAGTAAGGGTTGAAACGTCCGACGCGCATTTTTTTCCGAAAGACATAATTAAGGAACTTCGTGATTTCTTCCAAAGAACGGCGGTTAACGTCCAAGCGGTTACTCGGCAATTGTCCGGCTTTAATTAAGGAAGAAAAAACGCCTTCGGAAAAATTAGTAAACCAGGTTTTTATTTCCTGACCTGTGGTTTTTTGCGACGACAGAGGATGATCGAGCGGACCGAGCTGTTCGGGATAAATAACCGCGGCTAAATCCGGAAAGAGCGCTTCGTTTAAACGGCATAACTGAGTATCCGTCGATTTAGCTAAAGAAAACTGGCACTGACTTCTAACCATTTCCAGCATTTCCTTGGCTGCTTCCGGCGCAATGTTTACATTGCCTAATTGATCCGTGTCTCCAATCAGAATCAGTTTGTAATTACTTCGTTTGCTGATTGGGACAAGTTCAAATAGGCGCGCCTTAGTTGCTTCGTCCACGATAGTTACATCAATGGCAAAGGTCGGTCGGCATTTTTTTAGATCACCAGCCAGGAATTTAATTACCGATTTCGGAATATCAATTAATTGGTTGGCCAGAGTTTTGTTTTCCGTGTCCTCCTCGTCCTTGCCCAGATTAGAGGCCGTCATATTCCAGATAGAACTATTTTGGAAATGTAAGCGGCCTAATTGCTGGTCAAAAATTACGGAGTTAATGGTCGTAGCTAAAACAAAGCTTTTCCCTTGGCAGATCAATGGCCAGAGAGTAGCGTTCTCTTGATCAAGATCGAAAGCCGCTTCATCAAACTCGTCGGGAGCATAATTGCTAAAGGGGCCAAAAACTAAAGGTTTTTCTTGCTGGCTCTTTTTAGCGGCTTCCCGTTCTTTTTGATAGCGATAATGACGATGTAACTTCTTGATTTTTTCGGAAGTAATTAGGAGAGGGTTATTACCCAAACGGAAAATCAGCTTTGGATCGATGTGGTCCAAGAGAGCCTCCAGGAGATTATCAAGCCCCTTATTACTGTGGGAAGTCAGAAGAACGATTCGTCCGGAACGTAAAAACTGTTTAACAGCAACGGCCGTGAGTAAGGTTTTACCGGTTCCTGGCCCACCCTCAACTAAAGAAATAAAGCTTGGTCCGAGCATATCGAGCAAAGCTTCTGTTTGTGAGCGGTCATGAAGGACGGCGCGCGCCAAACCGTCTAATTTGACGGTGGTAATCGGTAAATGCAAGGGATTGTAGTTTGGCAAGTAACCGCGCAGAAAATCTTCGGGCTGATGATAATGGTCGTCTTCGAGATAAATGTAGTCAGCTGGGCTTAAGTCGGCATAACCAGAACAAGTTTTGCCATAACGCTCGATAACTTGTTGCAGGATATTGCCGCCCTTAGCGATAGTCTCGATTTGGTTAATTGTTTTGCGAGGCACCGCTTCCGAAAAAAGCACTTCCAGCGACTCTTCATCGGCAGACAGGACTAACCCCTCAAGAGGGGTTGTCTCTTGGTTGTTATAAGCTCGATCGCGTCGGTAATTATAGCCGTAATCGAAACATATTTTTTCACCTTCCCGGAAAATTAGTTCCCCCTTTAGTAAATTTTCGAAAGCTAAGGTCAGTTTTTTAATTTTCCCTTTTTCAGCAAGTTGGAAATTAATGCGCCATTTCTTAGCCATCACCTCTTCAATCCAGTCACCAAACCATTTTAAATAGATTTTCGAGAAATAGACTGAAAACCAGAAGAATTTTTTGTTGACGCTTTTCTTCTGGCGCTTAGCTAAGTCTGGAAAATTTTGATAATTGATTTGGTACACATCGGTTTCGGTCGTGGCTGACAAGAGAGGGTAAGGATCAGATGGCGTCTTTTTAAGCTTACCAATAAAATCATCCCAATTTTCAAAAAGGAAATATTGATGATTGCCGTCAGCATTAATCAAAGTGAGGGTCGGTTGGAATTCTTTCTCCCCACCGCGACACATTAGAATCCGCAACTGCGGTTGGAGAGCGATAATTTCTTTCGCTTCTTTTTCGTTCTTGTTGATAAGCAAAATGGTCGTCATTTTTAAGCCTGGTAATCTCGCTAATAAGTCAGACCACGATTCGCAAATATCGACCGTGGTTTTTTCTTGAGGCGCCTGCGCCCTTTCCAAAATTACTCTGGAAAAGATATGATTCGCTGGACCATGGATTAGGATTTTCATGGGTATGGTTTTTAGTTGTTAATGTTCAATTAAATCATTTTACTTTAACTAATTAGCTCTGATTAGTCAAGTTTTAAAATAATAAAAAAACGACCAAAATAGGTCGGTTTTTTAGTTATTAGTCTAATATTTAACTTTGTTTCTTGAATATCTTATCAATAATCCCGTATTTCAAAGCTTCGTCCGCGCTCATGAAATAATCGCGATCGCTGTCTTTCTCGACGATGGCGATGGACTTGCCGGTATGAGACGCTAAAATCTTATTCATCTTGTCTTTTATCTTTAAGATATGTTCGGCCCGAATTTTAATATCCGAGGCTTGGCCTTCGGCGCCGCCCATAACCTGATGAATCATGATTTCACTATTAGGAAGGGCAAAGCGTTTGCCGGGTTCGCCAGCGGCGAGCAAAACTGAGGCCATGGACGCGGCCATGCCGACGCAAATCGTTGAGACCGGTGATTTAATGTATTGCATCGTGTCATAAATGGCTAAACCAGCGGAAACCGAGCCGCCCGGGGAATTAATATAGAATTTAATATCCTTGTCTTTGTTTTCGGCGTCAAGGAATAAGAATTGGGCGATAACGATATTAGCAACATGGTCGTCGATGGCTTCGCCTAAGAAAATAATCCGGTCCTTTAAGAGGCGGGAATAGATATCATAGGCGCGCTCGATTTGGCCTTCTTTCTCAATCACGGTAGGAATAAGTGGCATATTTTTAAATAGTTATGATTTATTAGTAAGTATATTATAGGTAAAATATGGGTTTTTGTAAAGATTTTGTAAAAAATAAAAAAAGCAGTTATTGGTTTTAGACCGCACTGCTTTTTACCTCTCCAATCAGGCGCGTTTATTTGAATAAACCAGCGCCTACCATTTGGTAAAGATCTTCGTTCTTATAAATCACGAAGGTAATGGATTTGATGTAATTCGGTTTGGTTTTCTCGAATAAACCGATAGCCTTGACCATTCCTTTGATAATCTCATCCATGTTTTTTTCTTTGACGCCGAAGTTAACGCCGGCACGGATCAAGGGCAGAGCAACGTTGGATAGACAATGTGTTTCCGCTTCTTTTAAACCGGCCAGAATGATTTCGTGCAGTTCGCTCACGAGATTATCGATCACGAAAATGACATTCTCGAAGACGTTATCGTTTTTTTCTGGCCCGGCAGCAAATAGGGTCTCCTGGTCTTCCAGAAGGTCTATAGCATCAGCGAGCTGGTTCACAAAATGATTGCTCGTGGCCCAATTTAACCTTTGAAAAACGGTTCCGACCCAGGGACCGATGGAATTAATACCGATAATAATGGCTTCAGATTTTGTGGCTAGGATGTCGCCACAGACAATTTTTACTTCCATGATTTATCTCTTTTTAAGTTTGAAAATTACGATTTATTAAAGAAGTATAGCACGGATAAATGAAATTGTCAATAATAAAGTTATCAGCTTTTTTCCCTTGATTTTTCTTTTTATTTGTCCTAAGATAAAACCAGTTTAAGACTCATTTTTCTCATAACCTTATGACTTTAGCTCAAAAGTTCCAAAAATTATCCGCCCGCGGTAAAGCGTGGTGGATTTTAGCGGTGATTATCGTGTTTGCCCTAGGCGTCGCTTTAACAGTCGGTGGTGATTATTACAATAATTTTACCAAGACTTTGGCGTCCAAGACTAATCATGTCGTTGTTCTCCCGCCCGTGAACGTAATTCCGTTCAGCTTAGGTCTTGATTTGCAAGGTGGTACGCACTTAGTTTATTCTGCTGATGTTTCTGGTATCCCGAGCGCCGATCAAGCGAGCGCCTTAGACTCGGCCCGTGATGTTATTGAGCGCCGCGTTAATGCTTTCGGCGTTTCCGAGCCAGTTGTTCAAGTTAACAAAAGTGTAAGTGGCAGTTATCAAATTATTGCTGATTTAGCTGGTGTTAAAGATGTCTCGCAGGCGATTAAAATTATCGGCGAAACCCCGACTTTGGTTTTTAAAGAAATTAATCCGGCGGCTATTTCTTCCACCCCGGTTACGGTGACGGCCGCGACGAGCACGGGCGCCACTTCGACAACGGCTAATGTTGTCGCTTCCTCAACGATTGATTTAAGCGCTCAGCAAAACTGGAAAGACACGGAGTTATCCGGTAAATATTTAAAGCGCGCTTCTTTACAGTTCAATCAGAGTGATGGTTCGCCGGAAGTTTCCTTACAGTTTGATTCTCAGGGCGCTAAGTTATTCGAAGAAATTACGGGTCGTAATATTGGTAAGCCGGTAGCCATCTTTTTGGATGGTTATCCGATTTCCACCCCGACTGTTAATGATAAAATTTCGGGCGGTAACGCTGTGATTACGGGTCGTTTTAATGTTGAAGAAGCGAAAATGTTAGTGACCCGTCTTAACTCCGGTGCTTTGCCAGTTCCGATTTCCCTTATTTCCCAGAAAACCGTGGAAGCGAGCTTAGGCTCTCAATCGATCAATGATAGCTTTAAGGCGATTTTAATCGGCCTTTTGCTTGTTTCTTTGTTTATGGTCTTGTATTATCGCTTACCCGGTTTATTATCTGTTTTGTCTTTGGTTGTTTATGGTTTAACCGTCTTAGCCATCTTCAAGGCTCTGCCTATTTGGCTCGCTTTGGTTTTAATCGTTGTTATCGTCGGCCTAATCTTCTATACCTTTAACGAACTCAAGATTTTTAATGGCACTTTGGCCTTGCTTTTCGCAGTAATCGGTATTTTGCTCTTTATCTATGCGACGAAAGCGATTACTTTAACTCTGTCGGGTATTGCCGGTTTCATCTTGTCCATTGGTATGGCGGTTGATGCGAATATTTTGATTTTTGCTCGTACCCGAGAGGAACTCAAGTCTGGTAAAACCGTGAGTCAGGCTGTGGATGCTGGCTTTAAACGCGCCTGGCCTTCTATTCGCGACGGTAACGTTTCGACAATTATTACTTGTTTAATTTTGATTTTCTTCGGCACCTCAACGGTTCAGGGCTTCGGTACCACCTTATTTATTGGTATCGCTGTTTCCTTATTTAGTGCCATCGTTATCACACACACCTTATTTGTCGTTATCTTGGGCGATTGGTTAGAGAAGAGAACCTGGCTCTTGGGTGTCCATCGTAAAAAAACCGAGTAAACAATAAAAATAAAAAAGATAATTATAAATTATATGATTTATCGGATAATCCAAAAACGTCGCCTCTTTCTTTCTTTGTCGACTTTAGCCGTGGCCTTATCAGTTTTGGCTTTGTTTGTTTGGGGTCTAAATTTCGGCATTGATTTTACTGGCGGCAGTTCGCTGGAAGTCCAGTTTAAGAATTATCAACCGACGATTACTGAAATTTCCGACAGTTTAAAGGGCGCTAATCTTCATAATCTGGTTATTCAACCGACTAGTGATTCTTACATCTTAAAATTTAAGGAAATTTCCGAAGAAGTTCACCAGACTGTTGTTAAAGATTTGCAAGCGTTAACGCTTAAGCATCAGGGCGCGACTTTTAAGGAAATGCAATTTGATTCGGTCGGCCCGTCGATTGGAACCGAACTTAAGAGCAAATCATTTAACGCCACCGCCATCTGTTTCATCATGATTATTCTCTATATCTCTTTTGCCTTCCGTAAAGTTTCTAAACCAGTTGCTTCTTGGAAGTTCGGGGTTGCCGCGATTATCGCTCTAATACATGATATTTTATTTACGCTCGGCGTCTTCGCGGTCTTAGGTCATTTTTATGGCGTCGAAATTAATACGCCATTTATTGCCGCAGTCTTAACGGTTTTGGGCTACAGCGTTTCTGATACAATCATCGTTTTTGATCGTATTCGCGAAAATTTACCGAAGAGCCAGGAAGACTTTGAAAATACAGTTAACCGTAGCGTTAATCAGACTTTGACCCGGTCCATTAATACTTCTTTCTCGGCCATTCTCGCCCTCTTAGCGGTTCTATTCTTCGGCGGTTCGACGATCAAGGATTTTGCCTTAGCGCTTATCGTCGGCATCTTCGTCGGGACTTATAGTTCGATTTTCGTGGCCAGTCCGGTTTTGGTGGTTTGGGATCGGATTGTGAGAGGTCAAAAAAATAATTAATTAGACTCTAGATAATTTTAAAAAATGGCTATCATTAGCCATTTTTTTGTAACTTTTAATTTTTTTGAGCCAGGATAATCAGATTATCTCCCTGCTTAAAGAGTTTTGACCAGGCAACGAGTAGAATTTTAGCGAGCCCGGCCGGGGTAAAAGTCAGGTTATATAAAATATTGCGATTGCGATAAGTTTTTAACACTTTAAAATGGTTATGTTCCAAGATTTTTTGAAGAGAAGTAGCTTCGAATTGCCAATAATGCTGGTTGGTCGCTAAACCGCGCCAGCGGCGACCTAAAACGCGGCGCCAAACACTATTAAAATTAGGGACAGCGAGATAGATTAGGCCGCCTGCTTTTAAGGCTTGATATGCTGCTGTTAATTCCCGGTTAGAATCCTTAAGATGCTCGAGGACGTGGTTATAAACGATAATCTCGAATTGATTGGTCCAATTTGTTTCGGGCAGGGCGGCGAAGGTTAGACGCTGGCCGAGGTTAAATAATTTATTGCCCGCTTCAACGGACTCCTGACAAATATCTAGGCCTTGAGCGTCATAACCATTTTTGACTGCTTCGGCAACGAGAACGCCGATATTCGCACCGACGTCGAGCAAGGCGCCTTGTGATTTATATTTTTTGATTATTTTTAAAACATCCTTGGCAAATTGCTGCCAGAGCTTAAGGTTGTTCAGGCGGTAAAGGTAGTCGGCCGGATCAACATAATAACCAGCGTCCTTTTTTTGTTCCGCTGGCTCCGGCTCAGTTCGAACCAGACCGCAATGACGACAGCGGACGGCTTGGTTGGAAATAATAATTTGATAGTCGAGGGAACCGCACCAACAGGGCTGAGACATGGGTCTTATTTTAATAAATTGGGGTTGATTAAACCTAAAATTATCATAGCAATTATTTCCAAAAATGGCTATAAAAAATGGGGGGCTTATGTTATAATAAAGTCAATTAATCAGGCATCATATTATGAAATTAAGTCTTAAAAACATCAATGTTTCTGGCCGTTCTACCCTTGATTTATTAATCGAATTTACTTATTTGGCTGCCATTTTTCTGGTTCCCCTCTGTTTCGCGACGCCTTGGTTTCCGACTTATAATATCTTTGAACTCAATAAATTAATCTTATTTGAAATCTTATTTTGGCTGCTACTTTTTTTGACGATTATCAAAATAATTTTTTATTGGCCGTTCGTGCTTTTCAAGGATTTAAATCGACCCGCGGTTTTAAAATATATCAAAAAATATTTTTTAATTCCGTTAATCTTTCTGGCCGGCTTGGGCGTGACTTTATTTCTTTCGATTAATCCGACCCAAAGTTTCTATGGTTCTTATTTTCGCCAAGCCGGTTACGTCAGTTATTTGTTCTATGTCGCTTGGTTTGGTTTCTTAGTTTTTAATCTCTTAAGCCTGGACAATCGCCGCAAGCCGGAAATACCGGACATGGTTCAGAAGAGAATTAATCGGATAATTCTTGCCGCGCTGTGGTCCGGCGCCTTAGTTAGTCTTTATGGCTTACTACAGATTTTTAATCTTGATTTTTTAACTTGGCCAGAGCCGCCTTATTTAACGCATCGCACGATTTCGACTTTCGGCCAGCCGAATTTTCTTGCTTCCTTCTTACTATTTATTATTCCGCTCGCTTTCTATTGGCTTTACACCCGCCGTTCTCTCTGGTCTCGTTTGGTTTATGGTCTTATTTCTCTAATGTCCCTGGTTTGTTTATTTTTTACGGCCAGTCGCGGCGCTTTTATTGCCCTGCTTTTAACCCTCATCGTTTTTTTGCTTTATCTTTTTACACGTTCGAGCCTAAGCCGCCGGTTTAAACTCAGTTTACTCGGCGGGATTGGCGGCCTGATTATTATCGGCCTCTTCGGCTTACATTATGTTTTACCGGGACGCTTAAGTAGTTTTACTGATTATCAATCGGGGAGCTTTGCGTCGCGTCTTAATTTTTATGGGGCGGCAGTTCAAGCGATCAAAGACAGGCCGATATTCGGTTATGGCCTAGAAAATAGTGAGGAAGCATTTATCCGCTATTATGCGCCGGACTGGGGTGTATATGGTAATGTTGGCGCTTCCACGGATCGTGCACATAATTTAATTTTAGATATTATTTTAACCACTGGCCTCTGGGGCTTAGTTTTTTTTGCCGCCCTCTATTATTATTTTTTCCGTTTAGTTTGGTGTCTTTTAAAGAACCGGGCATATCAACCGTTGGCTCTAACTCTGGGCTTGGGTGGCCTCGCTTATTTATTATCCCTCCTCTTTAGTTTTTCGGTCGTGACGACGGAAATTTATTTTTGGCTATTTCTGGCGCTTTTAGTAACTATTCGTTTATCCTCTGATTTGTCAGACGGGAGCCCTTCTCACTGCGTCGCCAAAATAAATAGCCCTAAAATTTTTCTCGCGATTTTAACCCTAATAATTATTATTTGGCCGCTCTCTCGCAGTTTTAAAACCTTATTTGCGGATCATTATTATAATAAACTTTATTATACTTTAGACAGCCATAATTTTTTTACGGCGCAAGTTTTAGGTGATGATTTGTTGGCCGCACACCCTAATCCAGTGGCTCTGGCTTATTATAATCGTTTTTGGGGTAGCCGTTTAAACGAATTACTTCCGAGTTTTATTGAAAAGCCGGTTCAAATTTATGCCCGGTATAAATTAGTTACCGTTTTGCGTGATTTGCCTGATCACGGGTATCAGAATTTAACCGTTAAAGCTTTGTCAGCCGCGGCCTTGGGCGACTACGCGGCCGCCGCCAATTATTTTAAGCGCGGCGAAGCTCTCGCGCCGCATTGGCCAATAATTTATTTAGCCGAGGGACGGACAAGACTTATTCAGAAAGATGCGGCAGGAGCAAAAGCGGCTTATCAAAACGCACTAGTCAATTTACCGAATTTAAATAGCCCCTTTTTTAATGCGGATCACAGACAAGTCGCCCAGAGTTATTATGATTTAGTGAATATGGGGTTAAATGAGGCGGCTCGTCTGATGACGGCGTCAAGTACGCCCTTGAAATAGGTTTATATTTTATTATGCCCAAAATTTCCGCCTGCTTGGTGGTCTATAATGAAGCCAAAAATATTAAACGCTGTCTAGAAAGCTTACGCGGAGTTGTTAGTGAAATTATTTTAGTTCATGACGGTGAATGCGCTGACCGAACCTTAGAAATAGCTAAAGAGCATAAGGCGAAAATTTTTATCCAGTCGCATCAGGGAGAGGCGGAGCCGCATCGCTCTTTTAGTTTTAAGCAAGCAGCCGGTGATTGGATTTTGCAGATCGATGGCGACGAGTTTTTGTCATCAGAACTTCAAAATTTTTTAAGAAATTTCAATCCGCCCGAAGACGTTAACGCTTATAAGTTTATCTGGCCCTTATGGAATGGCCAAAAGGCAAATTCCGGAACCTGGCCCTATAAAAAATGTTTGTTTAAAAAAGCAGCTTTAAGCTTTTTGGGTATTCCGCATTTTGTGGCTGAGACTAGCGGCCGAACACAGCGAACGAATTTAGTTTTAAATCATCAGCCGGCTTATGATAATCTGGCGCTCGCGACTTTTTGGCGGAAACAGCGACCGTGGATGAAGCTGCAGGCTAGTTTTTATTTAAAAGATTTTGCGACGATTACAAAGTTTAATTATGAAGGAAAAAAATGGTCAAAAAAATATCAGTGTCGTCGAAATTGGCCGCTCTTACTCTTACCGTTTGAATTTTTATTAACTCTCTTCAAAAATATCGGCTCCGGGGCGTATCGCGCGGGCCTCGCTGGATTTAAAACGGCTTGGCAAGCGGCAACTTATCGCGCCGGTTTAAATTATTATCTTTTTAAATTAAAAAAAACTTGGCCGGCCGCCTGGATTTTTGGCGGTTTTTTTATTTTATTTTTAGGGTTGCTTTGGCCTCTCGGCCGCCATTTAAGTAGCGCGATTATTGGTTCTGGCGATTCTTATGTTTTTTTATGGAACGAGTGGTGGCTTAAATTTTGTTTGAGTACCGGGCAGAATCCGTTTTTTACCAATTTATTATTACATCCATATGGTGCTAATTTAGCCTTTCATACTTTGGCCCTTCCGGCCAGTTTTGCCGGAGCTCTCTTATCGTTTATTTGGCCTCTCACGCTCTCCTTTAATTTGGTTTTTTTAAGTGAGCTCGCCTTGGCGGCTTTGGCTATGTACTATTTGGCTGATTATTTGTGGTCGAATAAACCCGCGGCTCTTCTCGCCGCTTTGATGTTTAGCGCGAATATCTATGTTTTTTCGGAAATCAGTAAGGGGCATTTTAATTACGCGAGTATCTATACCATTCCCTTATTTATTTACTTTTTGTTGCGCGCGCTTGACGAGAATTCCCGAAAATTTAGTCTTCTCACTTCTCTGGTTCTCGCTTTGGCTTTTTATAATGATTATTATTACACGATTGGGCTCTTGTTTTTGGCCGCGCTTTTTATTATTAATTTTTTCATTAATCAACGCGCCAAATTTTTTGCCGGTTTTAATAACTTGCTCATCATCTTCGGCGTTTGGCTATTTTTAATTTCGCCTTTGCTCTATACGCTTCTCGTCAGTCTTAATTCTGGTGCCTATCCTTTGGCCAATCTCAACCAGATTAGTTTATATGCCCCGGATTGGCGTTCTTTTTTTACCCCGCCGGTTTATCAGCCGGTTTATGGTCATTATTTTCAAGAATTTTATGCTTCTTTAAAATGGCATGATGGAATTATTTATTTTGGCGTGGTTGCTTTAGCACTCGGCTTCTATGGCTGGCTTAAGTTGAAGGGGAATCGGCTTTGGACCGATCGCCGCTTTTTGCTAATTGGTTTTTTAACTTTTTTAGTTTTAGCGCTCGG
>CAIQRY010000063.1 GCA_903874345.1 uncultured bacterium | reverse complement strand
AACATTAAAAACAAAAAAACAAATAAAACCAACTCAAATCATGAAAAGAGGAAAGAAAATCATTACTTTACTGATCTTAATGGTCTTTGGCGGCTACCTAAACTATTTAAAAGCTTCCGAAATTCCGTCTAAAACCTGCCTCTGGTTTCTTCCGACCATGTCTTTGGAGCAAGCCAGGACGCGCATCCAATTCGATTACGTGGTAGTCGACCCGGAGTGCGGTATCACTAGCCGCGAGGCGATTGATTATCTAAGAGCCAATCATCCTGGCATCAAAATCCTTTGTTACATTAACCCGCCGGAATGGTTTGACCCCATGTTTCCGGACAAACCCTGGTCCTTGCATATAGTCGCCGAACTTAAAAAGTACCCGAATTGGTGGCTCAAGGGAACAGACGGGAAGAAAATCACTTTTTGGCCCGGGATGTGGACTATGGATTGCCGTATTAATTGTCAAAAATATCTTATTAACGGACAAAGACTTAATTACCTCGAATTTCTCTGGCTAAATTTCCGCTCTGACATCTTAGACAAATATCCTTACGATGGCGTCCTATTTGATAACGCCTGGGATAAAGCCGCTTGGCTCGGTCATTATAAGAAAAACAAACATGGCCTTGATGCTAATAACGACCGCCGTGAGGATAATCCGACGCAATTCGACCTGGCTTGGAAAAAAGGTCTTACTTATTTCTTAAGCCAAGTCCGGCAGTACGGCGGCACGAATTTCATTATTATCGCTAACCCCGCTAATAAAGCTTACGTCCCACTTTGTAATGGCAAAGAGTTTGAAAATTTTCCGGACATTTACTGTAAAGAAGGCGATAAAAAATTCGAAGCCTGGTACGAAAACCTGAACCGAGCCAATAGCTGGTCGGGTTTCTGTCTTTTCACGGCGCGGACTAACAATTATTTTTTTACGCTCTGTTCCGCCGTACTCCTTGATCATGTTTCTTTCGCCCCACCGCAGAATAGCGCTTATGATCAGAAATACGAGCTCTTCTTAGGAGAAGCCCTGTCGAAAGCCGAAACCTTTCGCGAATCTGGTCGAAGCGGTTATAAGCGTCGCTTCCAAAACGGCACCGTCTATGTCGATCCCGAACTTAAAAAATCCTGGATTAACTATAACGATGGTCATTGCCGCGCCGAGTAGCACATTCGTTCATTTTAAAAAACACACCCGCCAATTTGACGGGTGTTTTTTATTATCAGTAAGCAAAATTAATTTTGAACAGTGGACTTTTTATTTTTTAATTCGGCATAGCTAAACATCAGGGCGCCATTTAAAACCCAGAAACTCCATTGCAGGGAAGAATCTTTGAGTAAATTATCACCGGCGCTCATTAAATAAAAAGCAAACGAAAAAATCAACATGAACATGAACAAGAGTTTACGACGCGGCCTCGTTTCCTCACGCCAACCTTGTCCGAGTTTAACTAATAAATTAACAATCAAGCTTAAAAAAACAATTAAACCCGCCGCACCTGTTTCTAAAATAATTTTAATATAATCGTTATGCGGCTCACTTGAACCGAGAATAACCGAACGGTTCTGACCAATAATTAGAGGGGCCGTGCCTGCACCGTAACCGACTAGCGGATGGACTTGAGCGTAACCCAAGGCGTCGCGCCATAAATCCAAACGCCAAACTGTGGAATCGCTAGCTGAAAAAGAAAGCAAACTATTAACCCGTTCCTGAAAAGGCGCGGCCGCAGCATAGAACAAGACGAAGACCAGAAGGGCGGAAACCAGAAAGAGGCGGAAACGTGACAAACCAATCAAAATTAAAATCAGGGCTAGACAAACCCAGGCACCGCGAGTATAAGTTAAAATAAGAGCGGCGAAAACGGGCAAAGAGAACAAAAGATAAAAATACTTCTCGATCGCTTCACGCTTCAAAGTTAAAAAAATGAATAGAGAAAGAGTTAAAATATAAACCAAATAAAAGGCGAGCATGTTAGGATGAACAAAGGTGCCATTAGCGCGCCAGCGTGTACCGTCAAAAAATCCGGTGCCATTTAGACCCTGGACTAAAGCAACAATCACCGGAATAACCGAAGAGAAAATCAAAGTTTTAATTAACAAAGTTGTTTGCCGACCATTTTTAAATAAGAAAAAACCAAGAATAAAGAGGGCAAAAAAGCTTGACCAACGCAAAATTTCAATTAAGCTAAGCTTCAAATCAACTGAGAAGGCTAAGAAAATTATGGCCACGGCCAAGAGCAAGAGCCAATTCACGGCTAAAGGTATCTTCTCACGCCAAGGAGTCGCTTTAATAAACACTACTAAAGCAAAAATGATAGCCAGAACTCCCATCAGGGAAGTAAAATTAATTGACCATTGACCAAAATGAAAGATTTCCTGATCCGTTAAAAAATCCGTCGCCGTCCTAAGGATAATCATGGCAATCAAGGCCGGGCGGGGATAAAAAAAAGAAAGACCGAAAATAGCTAAGGCCAAACAGACTAAAAATAAAAGCCCTAAACTACCGGTCCAAAAAATAGTTAGGAAAAAGGCTAAAACCAGAAAAGCTAATAAAATTCCTTTTTTAGTTTCCATAAAAAATGCTATAATAGCAATATAGTTAAATATTATCAGTTAAACTCAAAAAGTCAAAATGCGCATTCTAGAAGTCAACAAATTCAATTACCCCTCCGGCGGGGCAGAAAAATATTTTCTCTCTTTAACGGCCGCTTTAAAAGACGCGGGGCATGAAACCGCTATTTTTTGTATGGCTGATAAACGGAACGAGGGTTCTCACTGGCAAAAATATTTTGTCTCCCATATCGATTTTTACTCGCGGAATCTTTTAACGAAATTAAAAACTCCAGGCCGAATAATTTATAGCCGGGAAGCCAAGCGTAAATTTGCTCACTTGCTCGATGATTTTAAACCAGATATCATTCATCTTCACAACATCTATCATCAAATCTCTCCCTCTATTTTACCCGAAGCTAAAAAGCGCGGCGTGCCCGTCGTCATGCACCTTCATGATTATAAATTAGCTTGCCCAAATTACCGCTTATTCGTTAATAATAAAATTTGCACCGCCTGCCTAGACAAAAAAACTTACCAGCCCTGTATTCGTAAAAACTGCTACGGTTCATTTAGCCGCAGTTATCTCGCTTATCTAGAAATGTTAATTCATCACGATTACCTTCATATTTATGAAAAAAATATCGATCTTCTAATCGCACCCAGTGAGTTTATCAAGAACATCATGATTAAAGCCGGCTGGCCTAGCGACAAAATAATTGTTTTATATAACCCGGCTCCTTTGACTCAAGAACTAAACCAAAAAGAAGAAAAATATTTTCTTTACTTCGGGCGTCTAACCAAAGAGAAGGGGGTCGCGGATTTAATTGGGGCCATTAAAAAAACCGACGCTCATTTGAAAATAGCGGGCGACGGACCGCAGGTGGCAGAATTAAAAATCCTGGCCGCGCCGGAAATCAAAACCGGAAAAATAGAATTCTTAGGACAATTAGCGGGTGCCAAATTAACAGCTGTGATTAAGAATGCGCAAGCTATTGTTTTTCCTTCTCGCTGGCCGGAAAATATGCCGCTGGCTCTTCTTGAATCTTTAGCGCAAGGAAAAATAGTTATTACTAGCCGAGTTGGCGGTCTGCCCGAAATAATTAAGGATAAAGACAATGGTTTTCTGTTTGCGCCCGGCGAAATAGACGAACTAACTCAAAAAATAAAAATGATTGAGGCTCTTAAGCCAAAAGACCGGGAACCGATAAAAATCCGAGCTTTGGAAACAGCCCAAAAGTTAAACCCCCAAAAACATTTATCAGACATATTAAAAATATACCTAAAGTTAGTTAAAAAATCGGAATAAACTCCGATTTTTTTCATGGCTCTGAAAACTATTGACAAATAAAAATAATAATGTTAATATTATAAGAAACTTAAAAAGCATTTATGGAAATCAACACTTTCAATAAAATACTGAAAAAGCGTTGGCGCGCTGTCTTAAGCACGGTTTTAATTTTTTTAGCTGTGGCTTTGATTATCACGCTTAGCCAACCTTTAAAATATCGTTCAACCTCTAAACTATTAGTCGTTCAAGAGGGAACTTTTTCTGATCCTTATACGGTTGCCAAATCTAACCAATATATTAGCTCTTTGCTGTCAGAGGCGGTTAGCTCGGGCTCCTTTTTCCAATTACTATCTAGTGCCAATGACTCCCATATCAATTGGGCTTATTTTAATGGCAATTACAAACAACAGTTAAAGGAATGGAAAAAAACTGTCACGGCTCAGAATGTAAGCGATACTGGCGTAATGCAAGTTAGTGTTTATCATCCAGACGCGAGTCAGGCGGAACAAATCGCTTTAGTGGTTAATAACGCCATTGTTAATCAGAACTCGACTTATCAAGGCATGAGTGGCGTTAAAATTAAAGTTATTGACGAGCCGACCACCTCTTCTTTTCCGGTTAAACCCAATTTACCTCTAAGCGTTGGGGCGGCCATTATTTTTGGTTTAATCTTTGGCGGAATGTATATTTATTATTTTCCGGTCAGTCGTCAAGAAAAAAGACGCCTTGTCTTAAATACTGTTCGCCAAGAAAATAATAATCACTACGAAACAAAAATTCCAGTTAACTTAAAGACTTATTCGGGGCCAGAAACGACCGAACAAGTATCTTTCCACGGTAACATCCGAAACATTATCAATTAACAAGCGGCGAGGAGTAGTCTCCTCTCCGAAGCCGAGGCGCGAAATTAATTCGCGACTCAGTTTCGGAAAAATATTTAGACGTAACTTAACAACTAAAAAACCAAATACCGAGAGATTATGAAAAAGTTGATTGTAATTTTCTTCTTACTGCTTTTTGGCAGTGTGAGCGCATTGGCTCAAATCGAAGCCCTGGGTTGTCTGGGTGCTGATCTACTGCGGGGGAAAGATAAAACCCGCGGTGATAACGAATTCGCCGAGGTTCGCCTCATGTTTGGCAAACCCGGATTTCGTTTTGGCCCTGTTTTCAATGGGGTCTATACTTACTTTTACCAGGGAGGTTATTACTACCGCGGTCGCGACCTGACCGGCGGACTATCCTTTGATACTTGGAAAAGGGGCGAGAATATCGACCGCTATTTCTGGGTTAACATCGGAATCCGCTTCAGCCGCGATCATGGCTGGGACGGCAACTACGAATCATTCCAGAACGACCATATTGGTTATCTCTGGGGTGGTCTTACCTTTAATAGCCCAATGGGCGGTTGGTTCGGACTCAATACTATCATGTTTGAGGCCCAAACTCCACTGACTAAGGGGGTGATAAACGCTCGTTATCAGAACGATACACTCTGGGATGCCGATCCTTATAACAAAGAAAGGATAAGGGCAGTCGGAGAAACCGGGGTAAAACAAATTTCGTTTTTCCTGGGCAATAACTATTTAGCGCTTAACCCTCTAATCCACGTAGGCTACGGCTGGGAAACCGGCTCACGTCATCAATTCTGCGAAGTCGGCGCTGGTTTCAGCTTTGGCTCCTTGAAAGACGACGGCTACCGTGAATTCTTCAAATTCAAGGTTTATAACCGCCAGAGTCTTAATTACCAAAGAGGGAACGGGTCAAATTACCCATCTTCCTGGGTCTTTGAAGCAGGTATTAATTTCCGCATTCCATTAACTAAAAACAAATAAGGAGAACCAAGACATGAGATTCATAAATTTTCTGAAAAAAAACTGGATCAAGATACTAATCACTATATTAGTTCTGGTCATAGTTATCGAGCTGACCTACTGCGGTGGAGCAAAAAAAATCTCCGGATTATTCCACGGCAAAGCGAAAACTGAGAAGGCAATAGTTCTGGAAACGGCCCGCGACACCGCCATCTATGTATTTGCGTACAAAGAAGGCCAGGCGTCATTAGCCGACAGTCTGACGATGTTGAATGACCTCAGGGAACAGCTTAAAGATTGCCCGAAGTATAAACGAACAATCAAGGCACCTACGAAGAAAGCCTCTCCAAAGGCAGAATCAAAGACTGATGCTTTTGTGCCACCACCGGCTAAACCTGCTGTGGCTATTAGCTCGGGCGCCGCTGTTAACACAGCCTCCGCAATGGGAGTTATCTACAAACCAAGATACGTTGGTGACGTCGGAACAACGCTTATCCAGGATGGTGAATATTACCACCCGGTTTACTACATCAAGAAGAGCGTCTATAATCAAAACAACTTTACAACTGCTGTCTGCAGTGCGGCCATAAATAAAGGCTCAGACGAGGTTATGACGCCTTATGAGGATTATTTAATCTATATTGATTTCAGTATTGAACTTAATTCCCGGATGATTGAGGATGCCTACTGGAATTTCTCGATCTATATGGGTGACTACAATATCAACGGCTCGTCCTACAAAAAATGGTACCCGCACGAGATTATTAAGCCTATGCTTAAACAGTATCTTGGCAGGGAATACGGCGAGATAACCGATGATAACATGAAGACCTTGGCCCCATACAATGATGGGATTGCCAATGGTTACTTCAGACCAAACGGAGTGTTCAGTCCTCCCGACTCTTTTAATCATAAGTACGAGGGATGGGAAATACAAATTAAAATGAACTACTTCAAGGAAAGCAAAAAGTAAAAACAAACTTCACTGAGGGTTTCTGCCAACATTTCACTAATGTTAGCAGAAACCCTCTTTTTATTTTATAAAAACAATTTTCTATTGACATTTTTTAAATAATATTATATAATCTATTT
>CAIQRY010000062.1 GCA_903874345.1 uncultured bacterium | reverse complement strand
TTTGGCTCTTCATTTTTGCTCTCGGCTTGGGGCGTCTATAACGCAACTAGTCCGCGCGTGACCGAATATACCGTCGCTATTAAAGATTTGCCGATTGCCTGGGAAAATAAAACTATTGTTCATATTTCCGATGTGCATCTCGGTCCGGTTTATCGTGAACGTTTTTTTGGCCGCTTGATTAAACAGATCCAAGATCTTAATCCGGCCGCCGTCTTTATCACCGGTGACTTATTTGATGGTATGGAAGCGGATTTTTCCTGGTTTGACCATCATTTAAGCGCTTTAAAGCCGCCCCAGGGCCTTTATTATTCTTTAGGTAATCATGATTTATATTTAGGTTTTGAACGAGCGATTGGTCTTTTAAAAGATAGTGGCGTGACTATTTTAGATAATAAGATGAAACTCGTCGACGGCCTGCAGATTATCGGCATAAATTATTCCTTTAATCATGATTTTGAACTTGATCAGGCGATTTTAAGTCAGGTTGCTTATAATAAGAACTTACCGAGCCTCCTCATGTTTCATGACCCGAACGATATCCCGCTCGCGAAAAATGCGGGTATTGATTTGCAGCTCTCCGGACATACTCACGACGGCCAGTTATTTCCTCTTAACTTTGTGACTAAACTTTATTACCATGGCTATAATTACGGCCTCGTGACCGAAGGTGATTTTAATTTAGTCGTTAGTTCCGGAACCGGCACTTGGGGGCCACCCATGAAAACCGTGGGCCATAGTGAGATTGTAAAAATTATTTTAAAAAAGAAATAAAATGAATTTATCTAATTTAAGCAAAATTTTAGCTAAGGAACCAAAATATCGTTACGCTCAGGTTAATAAAGCCGTCTGGCAGGATTTTATTGGCTCTTGGGACGAAGTTTCGAACCTGCCCAAAGCGCTACGCGAAACCTTAGCCCTCGAATGCCCCTTAGAGATTACGGCCCAGATTTTTAAAGGTAAGGGTCATGCTGGCGCTCTTAAAGCCTTGATTACCTTAGAAGACGAACGAGCAATTGAAACCGTTTTAATTCGTCAAAAAGAACATCGTAATACGGTCTGCGTTTCGTCACAGATCGGCTGTCCTTTAAATTGCGCTTTTTGTGCGACCGGGCAGTTTGGTTTTGAACGTAACTTAACCGCCGAAGAAATAGTTGAGCAGGTTGTGTTCTGGGAAAGATATTTGAAAAAGGAAACCTCAAAAAATCCGAATGCCGTAGTCGAGAAAGTTGATAATATTGTTTTTATGGGTATGGGTGAACCGTTTTTGAATTATGCCGAATTTATTAAAGCCGTGAAATTTTTAAATAATCCGGAAACCCTAAATATCGGCGCCCGTCGTTTGTCCGTCTCTACCTCCGGCGTGGTTGAAGGCATCAAGCGTCTGTCCGGCGAAAAGTTGCAGGTTAATTTAGCGATTTCGCTTCATGCCGCGAACGATAACTTACGCCGCGACTTAATGCCAATCGCCAAAAAATACGCCTTGCGCGAACTCCTGCGTGCGGTTGATAATTATATTGAAAAAACCGGCCGCCGGGTTATGTTCGAGTATTTAATGATTAAAAATATTAATGATACTGATAAGGACGCAGCGGATTTAGCCGCTCTAATGAATAAGCCGCTCTACATGGTTAATTTAATTCCGTATAATCCGACCGGCCAGTTCAAGGCTTCATCTCCCGAAAGAATTGAAAAGTTTAAGGCGGTCTTGGAAAAGAACGGCGTGCCCGCGACCGTCCGCCTCAGCTTTGGCGGCGATATCTTGGCCGCTTGCGGGCAACTCAGAGGAAAAAAGAAAAAATAATTTTAATTTATATGTCTGCCGTTAATGAAAACATTAGCCTTGCCGGCTTCCAGGATTTCACCCGAGCTGTCTATGGCCAATCTAACGACCGTTATTTCAGTCAGAACGACATCGAATTCAATATCGAACGTTTTGCTATGCGCGGCCTCAAGGGTATCCGCAAGGGAGACAAGGAGAAAATTAAACAAAATCTGCTCATTACCAGCACTTGGTTCATGTCGCTTCTTAATCAGCTTCATGTTAATTTAGAGGAAGAAGTTTGGAAACGTTTTCCCGGAGTTTGCTCTTATTGTAACTGCGCGCCCTGCGCTTGTCGTGAGAAAAAGACTGAGGAACGATTAAAGATTGTGCCGAACGAATCCCGCCGGCCGAAAACTTTGCGCGAGATTCAAGACATGTTCCGCGTCATTTATCCGCCGGAAAAACGGACTCTGGAAGACGTGAGTATCCATTTAGCTGAAGAAATTGGAGAGCTGAGCGAAGCGCTCTTGGCTTATCGCGGCAGTCATGACGACCGTAGTTTTGAGCAGGTCTCGCTCGAAGCCGCTGATCTTTTTTCTTGCCTGGTTGGTGTCTTTAATTCACTTGATTTAGATTTAGCGCACGAACTGGCGGCGATTTTCTATGATAACTGTCATGTCTGTCATAGCGCGCCCTGCACCTGTAACTTTAATGCAATTATTAATTATAAATCATAATTAAAAATATAAGATAATGAAAAAGCCCGGCAATTGTCGGGCTTTTTTGATAGACAGAAATGTATTTAATTATTTTTGTTGAGCCTGGCGCAACTCGTAGACTTCGAGCCAGCGATTTATGTCTGGACTGGGCTTCCCG
This sequence comes from uncultured bacterium, assembly GCA_903874345.1. Classification (GTDB taxonomy): domain Bacteria; phylum Patescibacteriota; class Patescibacteriia; order Patescibacteriales; family UBA12465; genus UBA12465. The sequence goes on along the minus strand of CAIQRY010000062.1, from coordinate 37,310 downwards.
CTGTTTACTTCGCGGATGGCTTCGGTGAAGAAATGAAGCAAGCGTTTAAAGCCTTGGACGTCGACCTGGTCGTAGATGATTTTATGAGCGTTGACGAAGCGAGGGCCGGGATGATGGGCGAGGTAAAGGAGAGGTTCTTTCGGACCGTAATTAAGCTCAGCCAAGAGGGGTAAGCAGTTTGCCGAATAGAGATGGACGAATGTTTGTTCCTGATTTAGGCTTTTGATTTTTTCTTGGCGGCAATAGGGCGTGGCCGGCAGGAACATGAGCTTAATTTGCGGACGGTGTTTTTGAACGAACAAATAAAACTTTTCTTGTTCATGTTCGTCCTGAGGAGAAAAACCGAGACTGATAATTTCCTCATTTTCCTGGATCGGAGTTTTGAGGAAGTGTCGGAAGTTATTATAGAAATCAATGTTTTTGATTTCCCGGTGCCTCTTGATCAAGAGGTTAATGGCATGAACCATCCAGGCGTGTTCGCCGCTACAGGCAAGCCGCAGGTGTTTCTTCATACGATTCTGGTTTTGAGGGTTTGCAATTTTTGTTTAAAGGACTAAGGAATTACTGACTTATTGTCAGTTTACGATAGGCTTATATTAACAGGGCTAGGGGAGGGGAGTCAATCTTAGATTATATGTTGACAAAAATATAGTGTTATGTTATATTCAAATATTCTTCAGTAAAGAAGAATTAGATTAATTAAAGTTCATTGTCAAACTTAACTTAGGAGGATTTAGAATGTCTAGAACATCAATTATCCAAAGCAATTTTCGCTGCCCATGTTGCGGCAAACTTCTGGCGACGCCGGAAGGCATTAAATGCCCTCGTTGCAAAGAAGTGCATTCGTACAACGATTATTTTCCGAAAGGATTATGGCCTGATCAATTAACAACAACCATTTTATGGGCGCCGGATGGTAGCCAGGCATCGTCAATCGTTATCAGAAAAGAAATTTGGCTTAACTACGGCAGTCACCCCAAAGAAGGAGTGCCAAAAGATTGCCTCTGGTATCCGGTTTTTTTCGTCTATAATTACTTCGACCCGTCGAAGGCTTTTGCCGAAGATGCCGGTTGCCGAATTAATAAGGAGCCGATCTTTAACTTTAAAAGAGCCTTATCAATCGCTCAGCAGCAAGAAGTTGAAGTCATAAGAAGCGGCAAGTGGGTAGAAGCAGAAAATGTTAAAGAACCCGAAGTAACCCCGCCAAACGATGGTGTGTGGAGTTTCAGAAACTTAGAAAATTATTCCAAAAAGGAAAAGGTTAGCTTCGATGACTTATGCAAAACCCTGCAGTCTTATAGTAAGGGTGCATCGATCTTGAGCTATGTCGTTATCAGTATTCTGAAGAAGATCGAGTTGACTAAGGAAGAATATGAGGTTCTTGAAAAAATTGCCAAGGAAGGAGCCTCTGGCCAAAGATTCGAAAGAGAAAAAAAAGAATGGCTCGCCGTGGTTAGATGGTTGTCTGAGCAGGTCAAATCCGAGTAAATAAACGGAGTATGAAAAAGTAATACAAAAGCCGCTTAACCACTAGCGGCTTTTTTATTTAACTTGTTAAAATAGCGAAAAATGCCTAATATGCTATAATTATTTATATAAATATATGTCCAAACTCTTACTCGCCTCCAATACCGAGTTCGTGATTGAGCAGGGTTTAGCCCGGCTTTTTCCAGATGCTTCGAAAATCAAAATTGCCTATATTACGACCGCGGCTAAACCGACGACCTATACCGGGTTTACCGATGTTTTTTTAGAAATGATGCGGGCCAAGGGTTATGACGTAACTCCTTTAGATATCGAAGGGTATAGCTCTTCCGAATTAAAAAAATTTTTGGCCGATAAAAACGCGATTTTTATGGAAGGCGGTAATACCTGTTATCTTCTTCGAGCCATGCGGGCCACTGGTTTTGATAAAGTCATTAAAGAGCTACTCCCGCAAGGTCTTATTTATATGGGCGGAAGTGCTGGCGCTTATGTCGCTTGCCCGACGATTGAAATGGCTCTCTGGCGACATCAGGATAAATATGACCACTACGGTTTAACTGATTTAAGCGCCATGAATTTAGTCCCGTTTTCCGTTTCTGTCCATTATGCGCCCGAACATCATGATCCCGTTGTGCAAGGAATCGCCGCCTCTCGTTATTCGGTTAGGATTTTGACCGATGAACAAGCAATTTTAGTCAAAGACGGAAAAGCGCAACTGCTCGGCGATGGGGAAGAAGTAAAATTATAAATAATATGCCCCATCTTATTGTCCATACCTTAATTTTAAATCCGAAAAACCAGGTTTTAATTATTAAACGCGCTAAGCAGGAAAAAGTTTTGCCTGGTCTCTGGGATTTGCCCGGCGGCTCCTTGCGTCTTAAGGAAGGGCCGGCTAAAGGCGCGATTCGGGAAGCCTTCGAAGAAACAGGTTTGAAAATTATTGAACCAAAGATATTTGCTTCGGTTAGCAATTGGGATAAGGCGAAACAGACGCAGTTTATTATCTTATTTTTTTGGACAAAAAAATATCGCGGACGCCTAAAATTAAATTTTCAGGATCACGACGAATATCAATGGGCTAATTCAAAAAAAATAAAAAAACTTAAAACGGTGTCTTATTTACCGAAGATAATAAATTACTTCTATGCCCCGAAAAGCTAATCGTCGCCTCCGCCTCTTTCTCCTCTTGGCTTATGTCTCCTTGGCCTGCTTTTTCGTTTTTATTTTTAAACCGGTTTATTTGCTTTCAATTATTATTGTTTTAGTTCCGCCCGCCCTGGTTAATTTTTTCTGGCTCAAGCACTCCCGCGCGAAGATTCTGATTTTTTCTTTGCTCTCGGCTCTTTTATTCGCACCGGCTGTGGAAATCATGGCGCGGCTGACTAATGCCTGGGATGTGCAATCGGTTTTACCGCGTCTGTTTGGCGTCGCTCCATTAGAAAATATTCTTTTCGCTTTTTTAAATTTTTTCTGGGTCCTGAGCTTTTATGAATATTTTATTGATCATGATAACGGCGGTCGGATTTCGCGTCGCATTCATTATCTCGTCTTAGCTTATTGTTTGCTCACGACTCTAGTCTTTACCCTTTTCTTTGTTAACGCGAATTGGATTGCTTTTAATTATCACACGCTTTCCTTAATGATTCTGCTCGTGCCCGGTATAATTATTTTCACTCATAGACCAAAACTCCTAATTAAAACTTGGCTCCCGACACTTTTTTTTGCCCTCGTCTTCTTTGTTTATGAATATGTTTCGCTCGCCATCGGTAGTTGGTGGTGGCCGGGCGAATATTTATTAGCCGTTGTTTTGGCCGGCAAGACTTTCCCGCTTGACGATGTTATTATTTGGTATTTCTTATCAACTCCGGTCTTAATCGGCGGTTATGAATTTTTTGCGGATGACGGAAAATGATTTAATTCTCGCATCATAAAAAAACACCCGATTTTTGTCGGGTGGTTTTGTAAGCTTCGAGTGCTACTTAAATTTTTAACTTCTTGAGTTCCTTGAGGACGAGCTCCTCGGCTTTTCTTTTGCTAACCTGCCTAATTGGCGAGTCTAATTGCCAGCTGTTTCGATCTTCTGGGTCGCGGAAATATATTCCGGTCTCCGGTTGGTCCTGGTAATTGCAATAAATGATCAGAATATCGAATCTCTGTTTTCCGGCGCTAATGATCGCCTTAAGGTCAATCAGTGTACTGATTTTCCCCAAATCGGCATAGCCGATTTTTTTGTTGACCGCCACCCGGCAATTAGAGAACGGAGAGTGCGTCGTAAAGGAAGAAATGCCTTTACGCGTGTTTGATTCCAGATTATCATAGCGGTCACTGAGTTCGCGTATCTGCCGACTTTTCGGCTCGAGGGCGATATCCTTGGCTGCTTCTCGGAAAAACAAATCCGTTTTTTGATTATTCGAATCCTGGTCTAAAGCCTGCGCGACCCGGAAGGCCTTCAAGTAGTAATTGATCGTTGAATTACCACTGGAAAGCTTATGTTGGCGATTTAACTCGGCCATCTGATCAGCGCCGTATAGCCATTCCGTCATCATAAAATATTCGAGTTCTCCCATCTTTTTGAGACAAGAGGCCTCGGGATAAACGACGACGTGATAACTTTTGGCCTGCCTGGTCGTAATTAGTTGCAGGCTCGCGCTATCTTTTTCCGGGATAAGCCAAAGTCTTATTTTATGACCATGTTTCTCAAGAAACCGGGCCATATCTTTAGCTTCGCCACAAAGATCAAGAACGTAGGAGGACAGGGTCGGCGGATAATCAAGTAAATGTTGAAAATTCACCGGGTAGAAATATAGATTCTCCCTATTCTTCGTCGCTTCCAAAAGTAGGGAAGCGAGTGCAAAAATAAGTTCCGGCTTCCCCGGATTAAAATAAACATTTCGTCCTTTTGGTGCTTCCATAGGATTAGTTTTAAAGAGCGTATTTCTACTCTACTATTTTTTTGTTTAGATGTCAATTAAGCTTTCATATTCTTATAAAAAAGCCCGTTTTTAGGCGGGCTGTGCTTTATTTGGTTCGGCTTTTGCTTCTTTAAGCGATGGCGCTTGAAGCGACGCGGGGGGAATGAAAATGACAGGGAAGATAAGCCTTGAATAAGGCGATAGCCCTGTTTTTAACCGCATCGACTTTAAGGGTTAAGAGCGGCGTGTCTTTTTCAAGTTCGCGGACAAAGCTGACAAAATCATACAGATTCTTCGGATTCGTCCGGCCGCTGAAAACGAGTTCGCTCTGTTCGCTTATCTTTTCATCTTCCCGATGTTCCTGAAAAAGGATAAAGGGGGACAAATCATTCTTAAGCGAAGCCTCCTCGTATTCCCAGAGGCTCAGACTCGGTTCCTGGACTAAATGGACCAGGCTTTGGTTCGGCCCGATTGGCTTAATAGCCGAGTCCCTGATCGCCTTTGCGGCCTGCTGGACTACAAAGAACCACCAGTCTCCTGACATTTTTTTCCCGGGCATGTCCTCGGCATGTTGCTCTAAACGGAAATGGAAAAAATCTTTCGGCCTTATTCCTTCGATTTCGTTGTCATAAGCTTTTTCCGGAAAATTATCACTGGCGATAATCATCAGCTGTTCGGCCGTCGGTTCGAGATTGCGCCATTTCAAAAATTGGAAAAGGCTGGTTGAATTGAGGGCATCTTTAATTTCCAATCGTCTTCGGAAGTCGCCGACAATTTGGTATGTCCTGACAAAGCGCTGTGGGCAGTCGAAAAGAACGATCTGACAATTATTCCAGAACTCATCATGGTAATGACGCGGATGTGTTGGGTCGTTATTGATAAAAAATTCTTCAAAGCCGTGCGCCGTGGCTGACAATAAGCCTGCCTGCTGACAGGTTTTTCTAACCTCGTCGCTACTCAAGCTTTTGTTCGTCCCGATAAGGACGATTGTTTCGTTGATTTCTAGGGTTTTCATATCTCGGGGTATTTGTTTTTATTAAAGGACTTTAACTAGAAATTTTAGCTATTGTCACCCTTTTTGTCAATCAATAAATTCGCTAAATAAAAAACCCGGAATTTTGTTCCGGGCTAGTAATCGAGCAATGTCTTTGAAATTTTTATTCGAGGATAACGGCCGTGTTATTCTCATTGAAACTTTTTACGGTTTCATCGCTCTTTTCGCTGAATTCTTTTTTCGCCCAAGCCTGAAATTTTTCCGGCAGGTCGAAAGAGTAATTTCCGCCCAGGGTAATTCTCCGAGTATTATCATCGAGCACTTCGCTCAGGATATAGGGCACTTCGAGCGCCTGAGCCGCTTTTTCGATTTCCGGTATCGGTCCGTATACGAAAGGAACAGATTGCTGCCCCAGGTTAATCTTCGTGTACGGGAAGGTAAGCTGGTAAGCTGCTTCTTCAAAGCTTTCGTAGAATACGCGGTGCAACTCATTGCAGTTTTCCTCTTCAGGCAAATTAGTATCAGCTAATATTTTTTTGTAGCGTGCCATATTCATGTGATCCAGAAATTTTTCGATGGCTTTGCCTTTTTCATCGTTCTGAAATTCGATGATGACTCGCTTAGCTGACCCGTTTGTGAGAACAGTTTCGAAGAGAATAAGGTCGTATTCATGGCTATGAATATCAGCCACCAGGTTGTCAACGAAGAAGGGTAGAAGTATATCCTTCGTGTCTATGGCCGTCGGATAGCCGGCTGTTTTGCAAATCCGCTGCGCTAATTTAGCGCTAGTGCTCAGTTTTTCGCCAAACACGTAAATAATTTTCTTCATGATTAAATGGTTTTTATGATTGTTTTTAATATTTCTCTAATATTAACAATATTTTTTAAGGTAATAATTAACTCTCTATATTAGCATATTTATTATAAATTGTCAACCTAGTCTGGCTACTTCGCTTAATTACTGTTATAATAATGCCTACGACCGATTTAGCTCCGGACAAGCGGCAATAAACTTGACCGGGGCTACCTGGGCCGTTTAGTAAAAAATTAAAAATTTAATCTCAAACATATGTTTACTTTGTCTCCTTTGCCTTTTAGTAAAGAGGCCTTAGAACCACATATTTCCGGGCGCACTTTAGAGTTCCATTACGGCAAGCATCACCAGACTTATGTTGATAATCTAAATAAGCTAATCACTGGTATTGATTTAGAAAACGAAAGCTTAGAAAACATTCTTCTGAAAACTGCGACCAATCCGAATCAGAAAGCAATCTTTAATAATGCCGCACAACATTATAACCATACTTTTTTCTGGAATAGTTTGCGTCCGGCCGCGGCTAAGATGGAACCAAGCGCCGCACTTTTATCTTTAATTAATAAAAATTTTGGTGATTTGGAAAAATTATATGCTGAATTCAAAGCCGCGGCTCTCGCACAGTTCGGGAGCGGCTGGGCTTGGCTCGTGCTTGATAATGGCGAGCTTAAAATTATGAAAACCGCTAATGCCGAAATGCCGTTTGGCCCAAACTTGAAAAATTTATTGACCGTTGATGTCTGGGAACATGCCTATTATCTTGATTACCAGAATCGTCGCGCTGATTTCGTTGATACTGTCATGCGTAACTTATGGAATTGGGACTTTGCGGCTCGTAATCTCTAAACTTAAATTCATTTAACTATTTCTATATGTTGAAGTTTGATTTTCATCTTCACACTGTCGCCAGTGGTCATGCTTATAATACAATTTTAGAAATCGCTAAAGACGCTTCGGAAAAAGGCTTAGAAGCGATTGCTATTACCGATCATGGACCCTTAGTCTTGCCGGATTGCGAAGGTTATAAATATTATTTCTCCAACATTAATTGCGTTCCGGAAAAATTATTCGACGTTCGCGTCTTAAAAGGTTGCGAAGCAAATATTAATCCTGATGGAACGCTAGATTTACCATCTACTGATCAAACTAAATTAGATATCGTTCTTGCCGGCCTGCACACCGTTTCTATGCCTCCGGGTTTAGGTCGCGCGGCTAATACAGCGGCGATTATTAAGGCTATGGCCCAGAATCGGATTCATATCATTTCGCATCCATATTTACCACTTTATCCGGTAGATTTGGAAGCGGTCATGGCCGCCGGCTTAAAATATCGAGTTCTTTTGGAGATTAATTTAAGTGTCATCAGACGAAATTTAAAAAATGAAGCGTTTATTGCTGATGTTAAACGAGTAATCGATTGGACAATTGCTAATAAAACTAAAATTGTTATTAATTCCGATGCCCATTTTATTACTTGGCTTGGCGATGATAGTATTTTAGCCGAATTGCCATTTAAAATTCCGACGGAAATTATTTTCGGGTCGAGTGGCTATCAAGAAGTCGAAGAATTCCTAAAGAGTAAATAATATGTATAAAAATCCCTATAGTAAATTAAAGCCGAAAACCGTTCGGCCCTATACTGAAATTTATTTAATTCGCCACTGCCACCCCGACTATCGTTTAGAAAAGAAAGTCGGCGAACGAAACATGCCCTTGTCGCCCGCGGGTCTTAAACAGCGCCGTTATCTAACCAAGCGACTAATGACCATGAAGCTCGATCGGATTTATACCAGTAGCTTGGTTCGAGCGCAGGAAACGGCCATGGACTATGCCGAAAAGGCGAAAAAAGAAATTCTGATCGATAAGCGCTTGGATGAAATCGACTGGGTCAAGTGGTATCGCATCAAATATTTCCAGATGTCGGAAAAAACGCGGGAAAAAAAATTAAAACATTATCGCATTCTCGATAAAGAGTTGGATGAGATGCAGACCGTGGCGCGCCGCGCCTTAGCGGACATTTTTAAGCATAATAAAGGGAAGAAGATTGCACTTTTTTCGCACGGCAATTTTATTAAGGCCCTTGTGACCGGCATTCTTAACGCTGACGCCATTGGTTTTTTATCTTTAGAAATTTTTCAGTCCTCGGTCACAAAATTAGTCATTGATCGAAACGGCTACCTGAAAATTAATTATCTTAATGATGCAAGCCATCTGCCGACCCCGCCCGCCGAAGATTTATTCGTCACGCTTGTTGATTAATAATCATCATGTTCAAAAAAATATCAAAAATATTTTTATCTTTAATCGTTGTTGCGGCGCTCGCCGGTGTTTTTAATATTGCCCAAGCCGCGGGACTAAATTTAAACGGTCGTATTTTATTACAGGTTGAAGACAAGGGCCAAGCCTGGTATGTTAATCCCTTAAATAGCGAACGTTATTATTTAGGTCGTCCGGCCGACGCCCTTAATCTGATGCGTAATTTAGGTTTGGGCGTGACTAATACGGACCTAAGTAAATTTTTAGTCCAGGGTGCGCCGAGTCGTTTAGGCGGCCGCATCCTCCTTAAAGTACAAGATAAAGGTCAGGCTTATTATATTAATCCTCTGACTTTAAAGTTATTGTCGCTTGGCGATCCTGCGACCGCTTTTCAGGTCATTCGCCAGCAAGGCCTAGGAATTACGGACGCTAATCTCGCGAAGATTCCGATAGCTCCCGGCGCTGATGTACCCGCGACTTTGTCAGCCAGTAATTTTAATTTTAAATATCAAACGACCGCTTATAATGTTAGTCTAAATTTATCATCGACTCTTTATAACACTTATAAAAATTCGCCGAAAGTTTATACTTATAGCACAAGCAATCCGCCCGCTAATCCGCGTGACGCTTTCTATGGCTTATTTTTGAAAGCCCGAAGCGGCGACCTGACTTTAAATAATCTAGCCGCCTCTTTGCGGGCGACCGCTCTAAGTAATAATTGGACGAGCGATGAGCTCGCTGAATTCACTCTGTCTTTTATTCAGTATATCCCTTATGATTTCGGAAAATTAAGTTTAAATAGCGACCGCAATCTTGATCCTTATTATCCTTATGAAACTTTGTATCTCGATCGCGGTGTTTGTTCGGATAAAACATTTTTAGCCGTCGCCCTGTTACGCGATTTAGGTTATGGCGCCGCGATTTTAGACTTCCCGGATATTAATCATAGCGCGGTGGGGCTACAGTGCCCGGTCGCGGATTCTTTAAATGGTTCCGGCTATTGTTACGCCGAGACGACTAATTATTTTCCCTTAGGCATAATTCCGCAGTCAATTAATGGCCAAGCGAAAGCGACCACGAATGACTTTGATAATTTGTTTAATTCCGCGGTTTTAGGAAAAGTCGAGATTTATCAGAAAACGACCGGCGTGTCTTATACCGGGCTTAGCGCTGTTAAGGCTAAAATCGCGAATTTAAAACAACAGCAAACGGATTTAAGCACTAATCAAGCGATTATTGATAATTTAGAGACCAGTATTAATGCCCAGGCGACCGCGGTTAGTGATTTGAAGAAGCAATTAGACGCTTATTATGCGAGCGGCAATTACGCGCAGTATAATAGTTTAGTCCCGACTTATAATAACGCGGTTAACCAGTATAATGACGCTTATGCCAATTACCAGACTAAAGTTAACTCTTATAATCAGGCTGTGGTGACTTTTAATCAGGCCGTCAAGGATTTCTATCAGCAATAGGGCCTTTTCTCTTGACAATGGCCAAAATTTAATCTATATTTAGACACAGAGGTTTTACCTCTATTTTATTAATAATCATCATGCTCCCGTTGGCTTTTAGCCATCTTTTTCTTCTCCGGATTACCGGAGCTGGGGAGCAGACGAACTCGGCTTTTTAAGTCGAGCTAAAAAAGAAAAATATGTTAACTGTTCCCAAGTTAGAAGACATGCTGAAAGCCGGCATGCACTTCGGCCATCGGACTAACCGTTGGCATCCGAAAATGGAGCAATTCATTTTCACGTCGAAAAATGGCATCTACATTATTGACCTCAAGAAAACTCAGGAAAAAATGTTAGAAGCTTTTGAATTCATGGCGAAATTAGTTAGCGAGGGTAAAAGTATTTTATTTGTCGGCACTAAGAACCAGGTCTCCGAACCGCTTAAGAAAATGGCGGTCGAAGTCGGCCAACCGTATATCGTCGGTAAATGGCTCGGCGGTTATTTAACTAATTTTGCCGTGGTTAAGAAATCCGTGAAGAAATATCTTGATTTAATTGAGAAACGCGATACGGGTAAATTAGATAAATACACGAAAAAGGAGCGTTTGGATTTCGAACGTGAAATTAAAAAATTAGAACTGCGCGTTGGCGGCTTAACGATGTTAAACAAGATGCCAGACGCTTTATTTATTTGGGATATTAAAGAGGAAGAAACGGCGGTTAAGGAAGCGCGTCAGAAAAATATTCCGATTATTGCTATTTGCGATACGAACGTCAATCCGGAAGAAGTTACTTATCCGATTCCGGCCAATGACGATTCGACTAAGACCATTAAATTAATTTTAGCGTCCATTCGCGATGCGGTCTTAGAAGGCAAAAAGAACGTCAAATAAATTTACTTCTTATAAATTTTCATTTAACAATATGGAACTCATTAAACAGTTGCGCGAAATGACCGGCGCGGGTATGGTTGATTGCCAGAAGGCTTTGAAAGAAGCGGGTAACGACCTCGAAAAAGCCGTCGATATTTTACGCAAGAGCGGAATCGCCAAAGCCGCTAAACGCACCGATCGCGAAGCGAGCGAGGGCGTAATTAAAGTTGGCGTAAGCGACGCGAAGAATGAAGCTTATATGATTGAGCTTAATTCCGAAACCGATTTTGTCGCTCGCAATGAAAAATTTCAGGCTTTTGCCGATCAGATCTTAGCTTTAGTAAAGACTAATAAACCGGCGACCCTAGAAGCCTTGTTGGCTCTCTCTATGGAAAAGGGCACGGTTCAGGAAAATATTGATAATTTAAGCGGCACGACCGGCGAAAAAATGGGTCTTAAGCGCTTTGCGACTGTTTCCGGCGCGAGCGTAGCGGCCTATTCTCATTTAGGTGGCCGAATGGGCGTTTTAGTCGCCCTCGACGCGGCGGGCAAAGAAGATATTGCCATGGAAGTCGCGATGCAAGTCGCGGCAGCCAATCCGAAATATATCTTATCCTCGGAAGTCGCGGCTGAAGAAATGGCCCATGAAAAAGAAATCTATAAAGAACAATTGCTCAAAGAAGGGAAGCCGGCGGCTATGGTTGATAAGATCGTCGAAGGCAAAATGAATAAGTTTTATTCCGAAGTTTGCTTAATCGAACAGGAGTATATTAAAGATGATAAGAAAAAAGTCAAAGATATTTTAGGCGGTACGAACGTCTTAAAGTTCGTCCGTTTTGCTCTCTAATTATTAACCCCGGTTACCCCGGGGTTAATTGTTTAATACCATGATACTTGCTCAAATACAATTTGCGCCCTGGGACAAGGTTTATAATTTTTCCGTGGGCGATTTAGCGCTCTCGGCCGGCGAATTCGTGATTGTGGAAACCGAACTCGGTCGTGAACTCGGTCGTATTATTTCTATTTTTGACGATAAGACGACAACGAGCGCTCGGGAAATAAAACCGATTTTACGCAAAGCCGAATATGATGACGTGGCGAAATTGCCAACGCCGGAAAAGAAAGAAGAAATCATGGAGTATTGTCGAGAAATGATTAAGAAGCATAGCCTTCCCATGAAACTCGTTGATGTCCATTCTTCTTATGAAGGGAACCGTTTAAATTTTGCCTTTATCTCCGACGGTCGGGTTGATTTTCGCGAATTGGTCAAAGATTTAGCTGGGCACTTCGGTGTGAATATTCGTTTGACGCAAATTGGAACGCGCGACGAAGCGCGGATTACTGGTGATTGCGGTCCTTGCGGTCGTGGTTTGTGTTGCCGCGGATTTTTAAATGAATTCTCATCCATTACTTCGGAGATGGCCGAAGCGCAACAAGTTGTCCATCGCGGGAGCGAAAGAATCTCGGGGATGTGCGGCCGTTTGATGTGCTGCTTGTCTTATGAATACGAAGGCTATAAAGCCATGGCCGGGGAACTCCCGCCCATTGGGACGCGCGTTAATGTCGACGGCACTCGCGGCGTGGTAGTCGGCCATCATATCTTAAAGCAGACTGTGGACGTCAAAATCAACGCTGATAAGGAGGGCGAAAGAGACGTGATTATTGAAGTTGATATCAATCGGCATAATAAGAAGAAATAACTAAAAAAATTGAGAGAATTGATATAAAAAAATGCGACCCTATTTGCTGGGTCGCGTTTTTTATTATTTTTAGGAAATATGCTATAATATTTTAGTAATAATTTAGAATTATTTTAAGTTTTTTATATGAAAAAAATGAATTTAGCCATTAACGGTTTCGGTCGAATTGGCCGCGCCGCTTTTAAGGTTATTTGGATGCGTTTTCCGAACATTAAAGTCGTGGCGATTAATGATTTAACTGACCCGGCGACCTTAGCGCATCTTTTGCAATATGATTCCTGCTACGGCACGACGAAACAGAAGATTGGCGCGACTAAAGATTCGCTCTTGGTCAATGGCCAAAAGATCCCGGTTTTAGCGGTTAAAGACCCGACCCAGCTCCCCTGGAAAAACATGAAGGTTGATGTTGTTTTAGAATGTACCGGACGATTTACGGATAAGGAGGGTTTAACTATGCATCTGAAGGCTGGTGCCAAAAAAGTTATTTTATCGGCGCCCGCTAAGAAAGGAAGCGTGAAGACTATTGTTATGGGGGTTAATGAAAATAAACTAACCAAAAATGATAATCTTATTTCCTGCGCCTCCTGTACGACCAATTGCTTGGCCCCGACAACTAAGGTTATCAAAGACGTCTTCGGGATTAAAAAAGCCCTGATGACCACAGTTCATTCCTATACCGCGGATCAGAATTTAGTCGACGGTCCGCATAAAGACTTGCGCCGCGCCCGTTCTGCCGCGATTAATATTATCCCGACCACGACCGGTGCCGCCATTGCTGCCGCCGAAACAATCCCGTCCTTAAAGAATCGTTTTGACGGCTTATCCGTCCGGGTCCCCACGCCCGTCGGTTCCTTATGCGATACGGTTTATGTTTTAAATAAAAAAACCACGGTCGAAGCCGTGAACCGCGCTTTCCTAAAAGCGGCTAAGGGTAAAATGAAAAATATTATCGAAGCTTCGAATGAAGAATTAGTTTCGACCGATATTATCGGCAACCCGCATAGCGCCATTGTCGATTTAAAATGCACAAAAATAGTTGGTGGCGACCTCTTAAAAGTCATCGCTTGGTATGATAACGAATGGGGCTATTCGAATCGCTTTGTGGAGCTCGCGAATTATTTAGGCAAATTTATTAAATAAATTTCATGCCGGTAAATAGCAGAAATATTTTGAAAAAAATTACTGACGCGAATTTAGTCGGCCGCGGCGGCGCTTCGTATCCGGTCGCCCAGAAATGGGCAGCGGTTAAAAGCGCGCTAGCAACGCGGAAAATCGCCTATATTGTTGTGAATGGTGCCGAAGGCGAGCCCGGCGTTAAGAAAGACGGTTACTTAATTAAGAATTTTCCGCAGGAAGTAATAAATGGCGTTTATTTAGCCGAAGAGTTTTTAAACCCGGCTAAAGTTCATAAAATTTATTTTTTCTTGAACCGCGAATATTTCCGCGCTTACGGTCCGGGCTTAAAAAAAGTTTTAACTCTCCCGAAGTATAAAAAGTTAGGCGAGAAAATGGAATTTATTGTGAAGCCGGAAATTTTAACTTATATTAGTGGTGAAGAATCCGCTTTATTAAATTTAATTGAAGGACGAAAAGTTGAACCGCGGCTTAAACCGCCTTATCCGACCGAGCATGGCCTGCATGGTCATCCAACCTTAATAAATAATACCGAAACTTTTTATAACGTTAGCCTGGTCGCGCGCGGGAAATTTAAAAACGAGCGTTGGTATACCATTAACGGTTCGGTGAAGCATCGCGGCGTTTATTCTTTGCCGGCTGATTTATCAATCGCCGAAGTTTTGCATCGAACGAATAATTATCCGTCCTACAGCTTTTTTGTCCAAGTCGGCGGGGAAGCGGCAGGTGAAGTTTTAAATTCCAAGCAGCTTGATCAGCCTGTCTCCGGCGCCGGCTCCATTATGGTTTATGATGAGAGAAGTACTAAAAAGGATAGATTATTTAAATATTGGTTAAATTTTTATCATGAGCAAAGTTGTGGTAATTGCACCGCTTGTCGGGAAGGAACTTACCGCCTCTTTGAATTATTTAATCATCCGGAGCCCGATCATAAATTATTTAATGAGTTATTAGATAATTTAGCGGATAGTAGTTTTTGCGCCTTGGGTTCTGATGCTCCTAAACCGTTTAAAAGTTATCTTAAAAATATTTTAAAAAAGTAATCTTAATTTTATGAGTGAGACAAAAAAACCGAAGATTACGCCGGTTCTAAAAATGATTGAACAGGCAATTAAACTTTGGTGGAAAAATTTAAAAAAGATCGTGATGGTTTATGTCTGGGGCATTGTTTATGCTCTTATTCCCGTTGCGGTCATGTTTCTTTTGTTTGCTTTGAACGAAACAAGCCTGGGTAATAGTTGGACCTTTAAAGGCATCGCCATCTTCCTCGCTTTTTGGTCCTTCCTCTTCATGATTTATTTCTTTATTCGGACTTACATCTCGATGTTCTTGTTGCTTAAGAAAGAGTTTGCCGGATCAGAGCGAAAAATTTTTGAGGAATCAAAAGATTATTTCTGGTCTTATATCGTCTTGGTGCTTCTGACGCTCATTCTGTCCATATTATGGTTCTTTGCCTTGGTAATTCCCATGCTTATTTTCTCGGTTTTTTATTGTCTTACGGCTTATGCTTTTTTCTTTGAAGGTAAACGTGACATCGACGCCGTTCTACGCAGCTATCATTTAGTGCGTGGTTATTGGTGGGCTGTTTTTGGGCGCGTTTTACTTTTTGGTCTTGCCCTTTGGCTCTTTATCGTGATTATTTCCTTGCCGATGTATGCGGTTTCTCAAACCAGCACTTTCTATTATATTTGGAGCACCTTGGTCCAGATTGCAAATATGCTGATCGGTCCGATGGCTATGATTTTCACTTATCATCTCTTCAAAGATTTAGTTAAAATTAAATCATAATGAAGCTAAGAATCAATAATAAATTAGTCACGGCCGAACCGGGACAAACTATTTTAGACGTCGCGCGGGCGAACGGTTTTAAGATTCCGACCCTCTGCGATCATCCGGATCTGACCGTTAAGGCTAATTGCCGCGTTTGTGTCGTGGAACTTAAAGGCCGAACGCGTCTCGTTACGGCTTGCTCCACTAAAGTTCAAGAGGGGATTGAGATTCTAACGACGAGCGCGCGTGTTAAAAAATCTCGTAATCTTAATATCGAACTTCTGTTCGCCGAACATGTGCGCAAATGTCCCGACTGCACTTATCGCTATGATTGCGAACTTTTGCGTTTGGCCGGTGAATACGGTTTAAATGTTAGCCGTTTTCCGGAGCGCAAGAAAAACCGGAAAACCTATAAGTTCGCGAATGCGGTGGAAATTGACGGCAGCCAATGTATTGATTGTAAAAATTGTATCGAAGCCTGTCATGAATTGCAGCATATTGATTACTTAAAAATGGAGGGGAGTGGTGTTAATCAGGAAGTCGTGCCTGTTATTGATAAAAAGACCGCCTGTATTTACTGCGGTCAATGCGCCTTGCATTGTCCGGTCGCCGCGGCGCAGGAGCAATATGCTTGGACGGACGTGGAAAAAGCTTTAGCTGATAAGAATCAGATTGTGGTTGCCCAATTTGCACCTTCGATTCGCGTTTCGATTGGCGAAGAATTCGATTTGCCTTACGGCCAGAATTATGAAGGGAAATGCTATAGCGCGCTTCGGAAATTAGGTTTTAAATATGTTTTCGACGTTAATTTCGGGGCCGATATTACGACTATGGTGGAGGCGGAGGAACTCTTGGCGCGCCTGAATGATAAGAAAGCAATTTTCCCCATGACCACGTCTTGTTGCCCAGCCTGGGTCGCTTATGCCGAGTTCTATCATCCGGAATTACTCCCGCATCTAACGACGGCCCGTTCACCGCATATCCATTCGGCCGGCGCGATTAAAACTTATTGGGCGCAAAAAAAAGGAATTAATCCGAAAAAAATAACGGTTGTTTCGATCGTGCCCTGTACGGCGAAAAAATACGAAGCGGCGCGGCCAGAATTAAGTTATAAGGGAAAACCCTTAGTTGATCATGTTTTGACGACTCGTGAATTTGCTTTTTTAATTAAGAAACATCAGATTGATTTTAAAAATTTACCAGAGGGTAAGGGCGAGAATCTGTTTAATCCCGGTTCGGGTGCGGCCGCGATTTATGGCGCCTCGGGCGGGGTAATGGAATCGGCACTTCGCACGGCTAACGCTTTAATTTGTGCTCGTAGTAAAAAACCGACTTGCGAGAACCGTTTAGAATTTAAAGAAGTCCGTGGCTTGGCCGGTTTTAAGGAAGCAACGATTAATTTAGACGGTAAGAAAATTCGTGTTGGCGTCGTTAATGGTATTGGACATATTTCTAAAGTTTTGCCGCGTTTAAAAAAATACCATTATATTGAAGTCATGGCTTGTCCGGGCGGCTGCTTAGGTGGTGGTGGTCAACCTATTCCCACGACTCGCGCTATACGCGAGAAGCGTCTCGCTGGTCTGTACGCGATTGATAAGAGTCGGACGCTCCGCCGGGCGCACGAAAATAAGGCGATGGTTGATTATTATGACTGGGCTAAGAAAAATGGCTTGACGAAAAAGCTTTTAGAGACTAAATATAAGAAGACTAGTAGTTCTATCCTAAAAATAGTTCGTCCGTCTCAAGGCGCAATCTTCCGCTTTTTACCGACCGGACGCTAAGACGTCATAATAAGAAATTTATTTTAATTTTATGTCACGTATTCTCGCCACGATTTCTATTCTCACGACCGACCGTCAGGCGGTGTCTTCGGAGCTCAATAAAATTTTAACCGACGCCGGGCACTTGATTATTGCCCGCTTAGGCGTTAATGTTCAAAGAAATTGTTTTGAGCATTGCACTGGCCTCATTACTCTAGCCGTCGAAGGTGAGGGGCCGAAGATTGCGGACTTAGAACAAAAATTAAAAGCCTTAATGCACACGAATGTTAAATTAACGATTATGAAAGAGCAGGAATAATATGATTCCGTCCTATATCCTAAAAATTATTAAAGACTTAAAGGCCTCCGGATACGAGGCCTATATTGTCGGTGGCTGTGTCCGGGATATTTTAATGAATAAAGAGCCTAAGGACTGGGACATTACGACTAATGCCTTGCCCGAACAAATGCTTAAAGTTTTTCCTGACGCGAAATATGAAAATATTTTTGGTACTGTTTTACTCCCGATTCGCGCCGCGCTTAAAGTTGGTGAAACCAAAGGCGCTTTAGAAGCGGTTGTGGAAATTACGACTTATCGGAGCGAGCAGGGTTATTCTGATCGCCGTCATCCGGATCAGATTCGTTTTGAAACTGAATTAGATAAGGATTTAGAGCGTCGTGATTTTACTATTAACGCTTTAGCGCTTGATCCGACCGTGGAACATAAAGTCGTCGATCTTTTTGGTGGTCAAAAAGATATTAAGGCCAAAGTAATTCGCGCGGTGGGCGAACCCAGTGATCGTTTTAAGGAAGACGCATTAAGAATGATGCGCGCTATTCGTTTTAGTGCTCAATTAGGTTTCGAACTCGAACCAAAAACACAACGGGCGATTACAAAATTAGCCGGTAGTTTAAAATTTGTGTCGCAGGAAAGAATTCGCGATGAATTAATTAAGATTTTAGCTTCCGACCGCCCGTCCGAAGGCATCATGCTTCTTCATGACGCGAAATTATTGCAATATATTTTACCGGAGCTCGAGCAGGGAGTCGGGGTTAACCAGGACAGACATCATATTTATCCGGTCTTTAAACATAATGTTTTAGCTTTAAAATATTGTCCGAGCCGCGAGTGGCCCGTGCGTTTCGCCGCTTTACTACACGATGTTGCTAAACCTAAAACTCGAAAAATCATCGGCGGTATTGCCACTTTTTATAATCATGAATATCTTGGCGCGAAAATGACGGAACGCATCATGACGCGGCTTAAATTTTCTAACGAAGATCGTTTACGCGTCGTGAATCTTGTTAAGAGTCACATGTTTTATTATAATGTCGGGGAAGTGACGGCCGCCTCGGTGCGGCGCCTGATCGCTAAAGTCGGTAAAGAAAATCTGAAAGACTTAATTGATTTACGTATCGCTGATCGTTTAGGTTCGGGTACGCCTAAAGCCATGCCTTATAAATTACGGCATTTGCAGTATATGATGGAAAAGGTGCAGAATGATCCGGTCTCGGTAAAAATGTTGAAATTAAACGGCGATGATTTGATGAAAACTTTGAAAATTCCGCCCTCCCCAAAAATCGGGGCGATTTTAGATGTCTTACTCGGCGAAGTGCTTGAAGAACCGGAAAAAAATGACAAGAAAAAATTAAGCGCCCGGGCGAAAGAGCTGGACAAATTAAATCTCGAGGAATTGCGTATTAAAGCTAAGGAGTTAATTGCGGAAAAACGGGAAGCGGAAGACAAAGAAATTAAAAAACAATTTAAAGTTTAACTTAACAACTATGAAGAAACTACTTTTCCTTCTGGCCATTATTTTCGTGGCCTTAAGCGTCTCGGCCTGTACGACGAAACCGTCACCTAGTGGCGAAGAAGCGGTCACGCCGTCTAGCCCGACACAAGACGAAGATAATAATTTAGCGGATGACCAAACGGCCACCGCACCGACGACGCCAATCGCCGACCAAAACGCGACTGTCACGCCGGTTCAAAGCACAACGACTATGCAAGCTCCTGACCAACAAACTAATTTATTAAAAGATTATTCGCAGGTAATTATTAAAACTAGCCTGGGAAATATCACGGTTAAATTATATGCGACCGCGCCCTTGGCCGCTAATAATTTTTTGAATTTAGCTAAGGCCGGTTTCTATGATAATACCAAGTTCCATCGGATTATTAAGGATTTCATGATTCAAGGCGGTGATCCGAACAGTAAGGGAAGCGACGCTTTAATTTATGGCCAGGGTGGCCCAGGCTATCAGTTCAAGAACGAAGATAGCGGTCATAAGCTCGTCGCCGGTAGCCTAGCCATGGCTAATGCCGGTCCTGATACCAATGGTTCACAATTTTTTATTGTAACAGCTGATTCAACCCCTTGGCTTGATGGCAGCTATACTAATTTTGGAGAAGTGGTGAGCGGAATGGATATCGTGAGAAAAATTGAGAACTCTCCGGTTAAAACTTCACCGAGCGGTGAAAACTCCATGCCGGTAAATTACGTAACCGTAACCGGAGTAGAACTCGTGAAATAAAAGATTAAGGAAAATAAAAAAGGCCCGAAGAGTATTCGAGCCTTTTGTTTTGGCTTAGGCCTGGTCTAATCAGGTCGTAGCCGTTTTTTCTTTCTTTTTGTTTTTGTAAGCTTTGATAGCCATAATGTTCCAAACGACAATATTCGGCAGAAGGAGAAGGATCATTGGTACCCAGGAATAGTCCAGGGAGCCCATCATGAATAGGAAAGAATGGGAAGCAACAATCGCATAGGCGACAATATATCCGGCTTTTCCTCCTTCATTTCGGGGCATCGGGATTCTTTTAAGCTGGGTAACGTACTGCAGCATAAGGCCGATTAACCAGTAGCAAAGCCAGGCAAAAAAGGCGTAGACGGCTGAAATGAGGGATGTCCATAATATTTTTTCCCATCCGGCGCACCCATTAAAAATATCAATAGCAAAGCTTGACCAAAATGCAAGGCAAAAACTGGCAAACGCCAGGTTAATTCCAAGGTTATAAGCAGCCGAGTTATCTTCGTCGAAGTTGGTCCAGCCGGTTATGCTACCAAGAGAAAAAAATAACATTAAGGTCAGCAAGATTAACGGTATAACCACAAAGGTCGGCGGATTTTCTACAATTTTTTTGTAAGAAATTAGTTTTTTAGTATCCGCTTGGTAAGAAATCCTAGTGGTCATGTCAGTGGTTACTTTTTCAGTCCAGAAATGTTTACCAGAACACGAGATTGTTTTGAAAAGATCAAAATCAGTCGCCTTCTTAGTAATATAGGCAGAGCTCAGTAGCTCCCAGCGAGAGGTCGGACCATTGTTGTCGAATGTCCTGGCGTAAATTTCAGAGTCAACACTGGCTAAGGTGTCAGTGACAAAGTAGGGACCCTCGGCGAGGCAGACCGGGTTTTTGGTGTAGTCAAGGAACTTGATCAGTCCATTCTCAGCCTGCTCATGCCAGATGTGGGAATAGTCGTTGGGGAAGCCTTTTTTCTTGGTCAGGTAAATGACCGGCCAATGATTGTTCATTGTTCTGTCCGGCTCTACTGATTTTAAAACAAACCATTTCTGACCGACGGGTTCGATGATTACATCAGCGGAAATAATTTTCTTTTCGCTGCAGCTGGTTAGAGCGCCTATTAAGGCGAAAAGCACGATGAAATGCAGGATAATCTTTTTCATTTTTGGTTATTTTTGGGGTTTTAACTGGGTTAATTTTGTTAATGTTCAATAGACTATTATAGCATTATATTTAAAATTTGTCAATATAGTTTTAAAAAAGGTCAAAATAGCTTATAATAGACATAAGTTAGTAAATTTGTTATAGTTAAAATCCAACTAAAATTAAAATAAAATTTAGATATGAAAGTATATTTAGATAATGCGGCGACCACCCGTGTCGATTCGCGGATATTAGCTAAAATTAAGCCATATTTTACGGAAAAATATGGCAACGCCTCCTCTATTCACGCCTTAGGCCAAGAGGCCTTTTTGGCTTTGGAGGGTGCTAAGAACCTGGTTGCCAAGGCAATTAACGGTGATAGTGTTAACGTTATTTTTACCTCTGGCGCGACCGAAGCCAATAATTTTATTATTAAAGGCGTAGCCCGGGCGAATCGAACTGAGAAGAAAAATAAGATTATCGTCTCGGCGATTGAGCATCCCTGTGTGCTTGAATCAGCACGCGAATTAATCAAGGAAGGTTTCAAAGTCGAATATTTGCCCGTCAACCGAGAGGGAATTATTGAACCAGAAGCTCTGCGTCGCCTGATCGATTCGTCAACGATTTTGGTTTCGGTTATGGCGGTTAATAATGAAATCGGGACAATTCAAGATATTACAACGCTCGCTAAAATTACGCATGAGCATGACGCTTATTTCCATACCGACGCCGTACAAGCCGTGCCGTATTTAAAATTGGATGTTAAAAAAATGGGTCTTGATTTCTTAAGTTTATCCGGTCATAAGTTTTATGGTCCGAAAGGTGTTGGCGTCGCTTATATCAATCGGCAAGTAAAAATAAAACCGCTCATTATCGGTGGCGGTCAAGAAGACGGTTATCGTTCCGGAACCTATAACTTGCCCGGAATTATGGGATTGGCTTATGCCCTGGAATTAGCTTATCAAGAAAGATCAGCATATTTAAAAAAAGTAAAAAGCCTGCGCGATTATTTATGGCAGAAGATTAAGAAAGAAATTCCGAACGTGGCGGTTAACGGTTCTTTAAAAGACCGGACGCCGGCGAATTTAAATGTCATGTTTCATTCCGTGGAAGGCGAAGCGATTTTAATGGATCTCTCCTTCAAAGGCGTTTATGTTTCAACCGGTTCCGCTTGCTCAGCCACGGATCTGCGTGGCTCCTATGTTTTACAAGCGATTGGTTTAAATAAGAACTTCTTGAACAGTAATATTCGTTTTTCTTTGGGTCGTTATAATACTAGATCGGAAATTGATTATACCGTAAAATGTTTGGCAGATAGCATTAAACGCCTGAGAAGTTTTAGTCCGATTAAATAAAAAAGGGATCCGGAGGGACCCCTGTCATTAATTTGTTTAAGCGAGCGCTTGTTTCTGTAATTGCTCATTAAATTTAATCCTTCTTTTTTCCTGGTAGATGGAGAATAATACCCCGATGGGATAGATAATCGCTGTCGTGATAACGTTAGTAGCGAAAACTATCCAGACGAGGTTGATTTCGATCTTGCCAGCGTGAATTAGGAAAGAAATAAGCGGTATAAGCGTGCCAGTCACTAAACCTAACCAGCAAAACCAACGCGGAGCAGCATAATGCAAATTTCTCGCTCTTTCAACGGATAGGCCGGCCAGAAGCGAAAGTATTCCTGTAAGAATAACTGGAATAACGCTACAGACTGCCGACAAGAAGCCAAAAAACATAAACATAAACCAATTGGATAAGTTGGATAATTCAGAATTTGTTTTCATGGTATATAGCATTAAAATGTACGAATTAACATTAAATAATATCAAATAATTTAAATTTTGTCAATATAATTATATGGCTCTAAAATACACTAAAAAAACCATTAATCATTTCTTGCATCCCCAGAATATTGGGGAAATAAAGAAGCCGGACGGTTTTGCCCAAATCGGTAATGCGGTCTGTGGCGACCAGCTCGATTTTTTCTTGAAAGTCGAAAAGGGAAAGATTAAGGATGTAAAATTCCTATCTTTCGGTTGCGCGTCTAATATCGCGACTGCGTCGATTATGACGGAAAAAATTAAAGGCATGACCGTCGCCGAAGCGAAAAAATACCCCTGGCAGAAAATCGTGACCGAGCTCGGCGGTTTGCCGCAGCAAAAGATTCATTGTTCAGTGATGGCCGTCCAGGGATTGAAGAAGGCGATTGCGGATTATGAGGCGAAGCAGGGGAAAGCAAAAATTCCGACCATCAAGAAAGTCACCAGGAAAGCAGGTAAAAAGAAAAAATAAGATTTTTAGATTAAGCAATACAAAAACACTCCCGAGCGGAAGTGTTTTTGCTTGTATCCTAGATTGATAAGATTTTCGATTAGAATCTCTTGACCAAAGGACGAGCTTCATTGACGACCACTTTGCGGCCATCTAATTCCTGGTTGTTGTACATGGCGATAGCAGCTTCTGCTTCATCGTCATTAGTCATTTCCACGAACCCGAAACCCTTGGAGCGGTGAGTCATGCGATCAGTGATGATCACAGCAGAGATAACCTGGCCGGCCTTACCGAAAGCTTCTGCTAAGCCTTCTTCGGTCGTCTTGAAAGACAAACCGCCGACGAATAATTTTTTCATCTTTGTTTTACTCTAATTTTTATTAAATCGTAAGACGACCTTTTTTATAAAGAAAGAACGGATTCTTGGTCCGCTCTTTTCTTTAAAAATTGCTTACCTGTAAATAATTATACGCTATTTATTGTAAAAAGTCAAGATTAGCTATTAACAGTCGAATAAACGATAAAATATTGACTATTTGCTGGCTATATAGTAGTATTTTCTATTACCCAAATCGAACTTTAAAAATTATCATAAATCTAACCCAAATTATTGAAACATGGAAACAAAACAAGTTGATTTTGAATTATCGCCTGGTTTGGCGATTTCCCCCATTGATGGCAGATATCATGACAAGACCAAGGAACTGGCCTTCTTCTTCAGTGAATTCGCCTTAATGCGCTTTCGCTTTTTGATTGAGATTATGTGGTTGCTTTTTTTATCGTCAATCGGACTTATCCGCCGGATCACTCCTCTGGAAAAAGATTTTCTGCTGAGTTTTTATCAGCATTTTTCCGAAGCTCACTATGAGATGATCAAGGAGATTGAGAAAACGACCAACCACGATGTTAACGCCGTGGTCCGCTTTTTACAGCAAATTCTGGAAGGTCATAAAACTTTATTTGATCTCAGCGAGTTTGTTCACATCGGTCTAACCTCCGAAGACGTGAATAACACGGCTTTTGCTTTCATGTTGCGTGGCGGTGTGAAGACTTTACTCGACTGGTATGAGGGCGTCCTTTACAGCTTGAGACTTCAGGCCTTGGGTAATAGGACTGTGGCTCTTTTAGCCCATACTCATGGCCAACCTGCTTCACCAACTACGGTCGGTTGGGAAGTGAATGTTTTCTGTGAGCGCTTAATGAAGAAATATATAAAGCTCCGGAAATCAACCTTATTCGTTAAATTCGGCGGCGCCACTGGGGGACACAACGCGCTTTACGCGGCTTGGCCAAAAGTTAATTGGCGTGTCTATTCCCAAAAATTCATTGGGCGCTTGAATCGTTTCGAAGTGGTCAAGGGAGAGAAAATCATTTTACCCTTTGTCTATAATCCGTATTCAACACAGATTGACGACCATGACACCTACGTGGAACTATTTAGCACTATCCACGGCACGAATTCGATCCTGATCGATTTCAGCCGGGATATGTGGACATATATTTCCATGCAGGTGTTCAGCCAGAAACCGAAAGAAGGAGAGACTGGCTCCTCAACCATGCCGCACAAAATTAATCCCATCGACTTCGAAAATACCGAAGGGAATCTGGGGATCGCCAACGCCTTATTTGATCATTTCCGGAACAAGCTACCGATATCTCGCTTGCAGCGTGATTTGACCGACTCCACGGTCATTCGGAATTTCGGAACCGCCTTTGGCCATACTTTGATTGGTTTGAAATCATTAAAAAAAGGTCTGGGCAAGGTGGAAGTTAATAAGGAACAGATTAGGTTGATGCTGGAGAGAAACTGGGCTGTTTTGGCCGAGCCGATTCAGATTATTCTGCGTCGGGAAGGAGTAAAGAAATCTTATGATCTGCTCAAAGACCTGACGAGGGGGAAGAAGGAGATTACCAAAGAAAACATGCAGGACCTGATTACTCAAATCGTTCTGGATAGCGAACTGTCTGAAAAGGTCGCTCAAGAACTATTAGCTTTGACGCCGGAAAATTATATTGGCAACCGGGACTTCGAATAATCGAACCACCGACTAACGTATACCAAAAGGACTACCTTTAACAGTAGTCCTTTTTAATAATCTTTAAATTATTTCTTAAGCGCTAACTTTAACCCCTTGGCTCATAGACGAGGAGATGCTGATATTCTTGATAAACACGCCTTTTGAAGAAGACGGTTTGCTTTTTTTAATCGTCTCAAGAAGAGTCTGAAAGTTTTCCGTTAGTTTTTTAGTGTCGAAGCTAACTTTACCAATAACGGTATGGACATTACCCGTATCGTCGTTCTTAAAGCTGATTTTACCTTTCTTCAGTTCCTCAACCGCTTTAACCGGGTTAGTGGTAACCGTGTCGTTCTTAGGGGAGGGCATTAAGCCGCGCGTTCCCAAGATTTTGGCAATGACCGCTAAGTTTTTCATCAAAGCCGGTTCGGCAATGGCGACCTGGAAATCCGTTTTTTCGGTTTTCTTGATTTCAGCGATAAGCTCTTCGCTGCCGACAAAATCGGCGCCGGCCGCTTTAACCGCCTTTTCATTTTCGGGTGAGACGAAAGCGGCGACTTTAACGGTTTTGCCTGTCCCATTCGGGAGACTAACCGCGCCGCGTACTTGCTGGTCGCCTTTCTTGGTATTAATACCAAGCCGGAAATGCACTTCAACCGAAGCGTCAAATTTAGTCTTATTAATTTTTTTAACGATTTCTAAGGCCTCTTCAATAGAGTAATTTTTTAAGCGATCATAAATCGCGGAATGATCGACCCTTTTCTTTTTAGGAGCGACTTTTTTATCCGCTTTTTTAGTCGTTTTCTTTTCGGCTTTTTCAGCCGTTTCTTTTTTTTCTTTAGCCATACGTTTGTCGTGGTGCTAGCGTTTCCCGCCAAGCGGCGGGCAAACTCCCACAATTATATTAATTATTTAATTTCTACACCCATTTGACGAGCCGTGCCGGCGATAATTTTCTTGGCGGCTTCAATATCGTTCGCATTCAAGTCCGGCATCTTGGTTTTGGCGATTTCCTCTAATTGTTTAGCGGTAATCGAACCCGCTTTTTCGGTTAAGGGTTTACCCGAACCTTTTTTAATCCCAGCCGCTTTCTTAATTAATTCGGAAGCCGGTGAAGTTTTTAGAATAAAATCATAGCTACGATCTTCGTAAACCGTGATTTCGACCGGGATGATATCGCCCATCTTATCTTTGGTGCGATCATTAAAGTCCTTACAGAAGCCGGCGATATTTAGACCGTGTTGACCTAAAGCCGGACCGACGGGAGGCGCTGGATTGGCCTGACCGCCCGCAATCTGTAACTTTATTTTAGTTTTTATCTTTTTAGCCATAAAATTTTTAGCTTGGGAAACGGAGAAGCGCCGCTCCTAAATTATTTATACTTTTTTAATCTGTAAGAAATCAAGCTCAACCGGCGTTTCACGACCGAACATGGACACTGAAACCTTGACTTTGCCCTTGGCTTCGTCCACGGCCGTTACTTTACCTTCCATATTCTTGAACGGACCTTCGTTGATGCGAACCGGCGTGCCAACCATAACATCGATCTGGAATTTCGGATCCTCAACGCCCATGCGTTTCTGCAAGGCTTTGACCTCCGCTTCACCGATTGGCGTCGGAATCGTACCTGTGCCAATGAATCCGGTCACATTCGGTGTATTTCTGACGATATACCAGGATTCGTCCGTTACTTCCATCTCGACAAGAATATAGCCCGGGAAGATTTTTTCTTCCACGACTTTGCGTTTACCGTTTTTAATTTTGATTTTTTTCTCGGTCGGAATCAGAATGTTAAAAATTTTGTCTTCCATGTCTAAAGACTCGACCCTCTGTTTCAAGTTTTGGGCGACATTTTCTTCGTAACCGGAATAAGTATGGATGACGTACCAGCGACGGCCTTGATTTAAAAGTTGCTTGGCCATAGATTTAAGAACGATTAAGTTGGCTTAAGTTAAGCTTATTTATTAATAATAAATTGAAAACCAAAATTGAAAATATAGTCTAAAATACCTAAAAAAGCGGCGACACCGATCGAAACGCCGATGACGAGCAAGGTATAGTTATAAGTTTCTTTCTTGGTCGGCCAGGTGACCTTTTTCATTTCCTGAACTGACTCCCGAATGTAGTTAGTAAGTTTATTCATATATAGGCGATAGTCCTTGAGGGATTCTATCTAAAAAATAGCCTCTTCGGCCACTGTTAATATCTAAGGAAATGATACAAAATAGCCAGGGGAATGTCAAGGGGTCAGTCTGGTTTCTTTAGCTAGGCGGGCCGGCTTCGTCTGGCCGGCGGGATTGCCTTTTAGCTTTAAACCAGATACAATAATAATAGAAGATAAAATTGCGAATATTCGTGATTTTTAATTATTAATTCGTAATTGTTTTATGGTTAGTCCGAATCTAATCAAAAGAACGGAAGATGGCCAGCCGGTGGAAATTAACGACAAAGCCAAAAAGCTATTCCAAGTCATCCACGGTGAAAATAATAAAAAAGAAGAGCTGGACGATAATGAGCCGAGAATAAAAGTTTCGACGCTGATTTCTCGTTTGGCCTTTTTTTATGAGAAGGTGCGTAACGCGGTTGATTACGAGGAAGAGCATCTTTTACGTAAAAACGCGATTGCTCGTATTTTGCGTCGTCAAATTGTAATTGAAGGCGTCATCAAAGAAAATCATAGTGAGGATATTGCCAGTCATTTGCTGATTGAGTTAATTCGGGGTAGTTATTTACCAAATAATAAAATTCCGGAAACTAAGATTAGGGAAATTGCGACGCTACTCGAAAAATATTTCCGTTTAAAAAATCAGATTGTCTTGAAAATAAATTCTTCCTTGAACATTAAAACCGATATTACCAAAGCGAAAGACTTGATTAATGAAAAAAATCATTTGATTTCCTGGATTATTAATCTGGCGGCTTGCGAAATTGAAGAAAATTTAGCACCGAATCCGATTAGGCAGACTATTGTCAGTAACATGTTCGATGTGATTTCTAAAAATGTTAAACTACCGGCCGACCTGCCATATGAGGGTGATTTGGAAATTCAGATTTATTTAAGTATTGGCCGGAAGTATTTAAAGTTCGACACGGACATGCTGGAGTTTATTCTTTTTAAATATTATAACAGCGATTGGTTGGTCATGGATAAACATGAGACTCTGACGGAAGCGGATAATCAGAAAATAAAAGACATGGCCAGCAACATGAGCGCTCTTAATATTTTGGTTAATGAACAGTTGAATCACCCTCTAGCAAAACAATTAGATAAAATAACTCGTCTTTACTCTTTGTATTTTTCCATTCTAGCGGAAACCATTACCCGCGACCCAGTTAAGTCTTATGGAGAACTGCAGAAAAATGAAAAAGGCTTTATCGCTTCGGTTCGCAAGGTAATTGGTGAAAAATATAAGAAAGCGAAAAGCCGGCTTTGGAAGGCTGCTTTCCGCAGTATCATTTATATCTTCCTGACCAAGTCTGTTTTTGCCATTGCCATTGAAATCCCGGCGATTAATTGGTTGAATGAACCGCTTAATCTTTTTAATTTAGCGATTAATATTTCTTTTCCGGCCGTATTATTATTTTTTATCGTTTTAACGACGCGAACACCGAGCGAAGATAATACGGTTAAGATTATAAACGGTATTAAGGAGATTACCTTTGTCGGCGAAGAGCGAAAGCAGCCAATAGTTTTACGTCGACCGCCGCGCCGCAATATCTTCAAGCATGCCATCTTTAATCTGATTTATGCGGCCGCTTTCTGCGTCTCTATTTATTTTATTGTTTTAGCCTTGGGCGTCATCGGTTTTACCTGGGTCAGTGTTTTGATCTTCCTTTTCTTCTTAGCTTTTGTTAGTTTCTTTAGTATTATTGTGACGAAAGGCGTCAAAGAACTCATGGTTGTTGAACGCCGCGAAAATTTACTAACCCTCCTTATCGATTTATTTTACATGCCGATTATTCTCGTCGGCCGCTGGTTGTCGAGTAATGTTTCGAAAGTTAATATTTTTATCTTTATTTTTGACTTCATTATTGAAGCGCCGTTTAAGATCTTGGTCGAGATTGCGGAAGACTGGACAAAATATGTCCGGGAGCGGCGAGAAAAGATGGAAGGTTAAGCTATGTCAGGTATTTTAAGGATTGTCGCTACACCAATCGGTAATTTAGAAGATATGACGCTTCGCGCCTTGCGCACCTTGAAAGAAGCGGATTTTATTTTATGCGAAGATACCAGAACGACCAAACATCTT
Source organism: uncultured bacterium (assembly GCA_903874345.1). Taxonomy (GTDB): domain Bacteria; phylum Patescibacteriota; class Patescibacteriia; order Patescibacteriales; family UBA12465; genus UBA12465. The sequence continues at coordinate 7,962 of CAIQRY010000062.1, read as the reverse complement.
TTAGATCATTATCAAATTAAGACATCCACTATTTCTTATCATCAGCATTCGGGCGAATTGAAGATTGATCGGATAATCGATTTACTAAATACGGGGAAGAGCTTAGCCTTGGTAACCGATGCTGGTACGCCGGGTATTTCTGACCCGGGCGGCAAACTAGTATCGGCCGTGCGGGAGAAACTAGGTAACGCTATAAAAATTGAAAGTGTCCCGGGCGTCTCTGCTCTAGCGGCGGCTGTTTCCTTAAGCGGCGTCGGTTTCGATCGTTTCTTGTTTCTCGGTTTCTTGCCCCACAAGAAGGGAAGACAAACCATGCTCAAACAGATTTTAACCAGTGAATACTCAGTTGTCCTATATGAATCTAAACATCGGATTGTTAAGCTCTTGGAAGAGTTAAGTGCCTTAAAATTCCCGGACGGGACAGAAGTGATGGTGGCGCGGGAACTGACTAAATTATTTGAAAGTTTTTATTTTGGTTCGCCAGAGGAAATTTTAACGGCTCTACAAAGCAAAGAAAGTAATTTAAAAGGAGAATTCGTCGTTTTAATTAAAAAATAAAGTATGAAGTCGGATAAATATTTCTACATCACCACTACCTTGCCTTATATTAATTCTGAGCCGCATATTGGTTTTGCGGCCGAGATTATTAAGGCGGATGTAATTGCGCGATACGTCCAACAAGCGGGAAAAGAAGTCTTTTTTAATACTGGAACCGATGAACATGGTTTAAAAATTTATTTGCGCGCCAAGGAGTTGGGTTTAGGTGTCCAGGAATATTGCGATTCTTATTCGGCTAAGTTTTTACCCTTAAAAGAAAAACTAAATCTTTCCTATACAAAATTTATCCGGACCTCTGATCCGACGCACAAAGCGGCCGCGCAGGAATTCTGGCGCCGCGTCGACGCGAAAGGGGATATTTATAAGAAGAATTACGAAATTAAATATTGCGTGGGTTGCGAAATGGAAAAGACTGACTCCGATTTAGTAAACGGTCGTTGTCCTTTGCATCCGAATGCAGAACTGGAAATTATCAAAGAGGAGAATTATTTTTTCCGTTTTTCAAAATATCAGGACCAACTCTTAGCCTTCTATGATGCACATCCGGATTTTGTCGTGCCCGCGAGTCGAATCAAAGAAATTCGCAGTTTTGTCGCTAGCGGTTTGCAGGATTTTAGTATTTCACGCTTGAAATCAAAGATGCCGCATGGCGTCGACGTGCCGGGTGACCCCGAACAAGTGATGTATGTTTGGTTCGATGCATTAGTTAATTATATTTCAACTTTGGGTTGGCCTGATGAGACCGGCGACTTTAAAAATTACTGGCCCGGAATTCAAGTTTGCGGTAAAGATAATTTAAGACCACAGACCGCGATGTGGCAGGCCATGCTCATGTCCGCCGGTTTACCAAATTCCCGCCAAGTCTTGGTTTTCGGCTTCCTGACCGCCAACGGGCAGAAAATGTCCAAGAGTTTGGGTAACGTGGTCAATCCTTATGAAATAGTGGATAAATACGGCACGGATGCCGTCCGCTATTATCTTCTCTCGGAAATCGCCCCTTTTGAAGATGGTGATTATTCTGAAGAAAAATTTTTTAATCGCTATAATGCCGATCTCGCTAATGGTCTGGGTAATTTAGTGGCGCGTGTTTCTAATCTTTTAGAGAAGAACGCGATTTCGACCGCTCTCCAAGTAAATTTAAGTGACCCCGGAATAGTTGCGACCGCAGGAGAGCTAAAAATCAAGATGAGTGAATATCGTTTTAATGAAGCCTTGCAGGTCATCTGGGAAAAAATTAGAGCCTGTGATGAAAATTTAAGCCAGACCGCGCCTTGGAAAATTAAAAATACGGAAGAAGTCGCTCTGATTTTAAAGCCCTTAGCGCAAGATATTTTAAATTTGGCCTATTTATTAGAACCATTTTTACCATTCTCGGCTCAAAAAATTCAAGCCCAATTTTCAGCTTCTCAGATTAAGAAGGGCGAATCGCTTTTTCCTCGTTTATAATTTTTTTTCATATGTCTACTTTCGACATCATTCTCATCGTTATCATGGCCGGGTTTATTATTAACGGCCTATTTAAGGGTTTAATTAGAACGGTGGGTCGAATTATCGGTCTCGTCGTCGGTGCTTATGTGGCCAGTCATTTTTATCTGGTCCTATTTAACTTAGGTAAGGGCCTGGCTAATGGTCATGACGATATTGCGAAGATTATTGCTTTTATCGTCCTCTTTGTCGTCGCCGCCTGGGTCGTTGATCTCTTCTTCTTATTTCTTCAGAAAACTTTTAAACTGTTGGCAATTATTCCCGGTAGCAAATACATCGATAATCTTTTGGGCGCTGTGTTCGGTTTTTTAGAAGGAGCTATTTTTATTGGTTTAATTCTCTTGGTTATTTCTAAATATTCCATGATTAATACTTTTTTTGGCGACCAGATTACGAATTCGAAAATCGCCCCCTTCTTGGTGATGATTTCCAAAATTACCGAACCCCTTTTGTCGCAAGCCTTGTTAGCCTTAAAATCTCTGATTTAATTCCCATGCTTAAGTTGCAACTTAAAACTAAGAATATCGCGCCGGCCATTATTAGGAACATTGCCGGCGCTTTAAAAAAAAGCAAGATTTTGGTTTTGCCGACTGATACGATTTACGGCTTAAGTTGTTTGGCGAGTGACGCTAAGGCGATTAGACGAATAAAAAAATTAAAGGGCAATGGCGCTGACAAGCCCTTAATTGTTTTAGTCAGCGATTTTAAGATGTTAAAAAAATATGTTTTTGTTTCGTCGCGGCAAGAGGCGCAACTAAAAAAATATTGGCTCTCGACGCGGCGTCCGACGACCGTTATCCTGCGCCATCGCGGCCGTTTACCGCGAGTTTTGACCGGTAAGTCGGATGGTTTAGCTGTCCGGTTGCCTAAAAGCGAATTATTAATTAAAATAGGTATGTCGGCCGCCTGCCCCTTAGTTTCAACTAGCTTGAATTTAAGCGGCCATGAGCCCTTAACTAATTTAAAAAATTTAGCGTCATATTTCCCGAATCGTCGTTTGGCGCCGGATTTAGTTGTTGATATCGGTTCTTGCCGCCGCGCGCCGTCGCGACTCATTGATTTAAGAGATGCGGCGAAACCGATATTTTTAAGAAAGTAAATTACAATTTTATGAATAAAAATAATTTAAAGAAAGTCCTGGTCAGTGCTATTTTGGTCTTGGTTTTGGCCGGCACTTTCGTCGGTGGTTTTTATACGGGTAAAACTAAAAGTCGTTTGGCTAATCTGGGCTTTAAACAGATTGCCTTAGCGCAAGATGAGGGGACGGCGACCATCACCACTATTAATTTTGGGCTTTATGCCGAGGTTTGGGATGCTTTAAAGAATAATTTTGTTGATAAAAGCAAACTAACCGATGAGAAGCTGTTTTATGGTTCGCTTAAGGGGATGGCGTCTGCCTCCGGCGATCCGTATACGGTTTTTATGGATCCCACAGAAGCGAAACAATTTGCCGACGATTTAGCCGGCACTTTTAGCGGTATTGGCGCCGAAGTTGGCATGAGAAATAATATTGTGACGATTATTGCGCCGCTTGATGGCACGCCCGCTCAAAAAGCTGGACTCCGCGCCGGAGATAAGATTTATTCGATTAACGGTAAATCCACGATGAATTTAACCATTGATGAGGCGGTTAAGCAGATTCGCGGCGATAAAGGCACCAAAGTAACTTTATCGATTATTAGAGGAACGGATAAACCCAAGGACTATATTATTACGCGCGAAACAATAATCGTGAAAAGTGTAAAAACAGAAATGCGTTCCGATGGGTTAATGGTAATTAGAGTCAGTAATTTTAATAATGATACCGACGCCTTATTTAATAATGCTGTTCAAGAAGCGCTAGCCAAAAATCCCAAAGGTATTATTTTGGATTTACGCAATAATCCGGGTGGTTATTTAGAAACCGCCGTGACTATGGCGAGTGAATGGATTAAGGTCGGACCGGTCGTAGCCGAACAAGAAGCGGGCAATAAACGAACAGAATATCCGTCTAGCGGTAATGCTCGTCTCGCCAATATTCCGACTGTAGTTTTGATTAATGCGGGTAGCGCCTCCGCCTCCGAAATTTTAGCGGGAGCTTTACGTGATTATAAAAAAGCCACCTTAGTCGGTGAAACCAGTTTTGGTAAGGGTTCGGTCCAGGCTTTACAGACTTTATCTGGTGGCTCGACCCTGAAAGTAACAATTGCTCATTGGTTAACGCCGGCCGGTGATTTTATTAATGAAAAGGGAATTACACCGTCCGTAGTTGTGCCGCTAACCCAAACTGATGTTGATAAGAATCTTGATCCACAATTAAATAAAGCTGTTCAGATTTTACTCAAGAAGAAATAAAAAAAAGCCGCCTTGGGGTAGACAGCTTAGTTTAAAGTTTGATTCCCGGTTAATCCGACTCAGTCATGATTTGGCTGTATTCAGTCAGATAGATTTCCTCCAGAGCATTGAGGAAATTTCTGAGATCTCTGGGGGTGATGGAATCACAAATTTCAATAAGTTCCCATGAAGTTCGTAAATCCTCGTTTAATCTTTTCGCATCAAGAATTTGTTTGGCAATGTCGGTGTAATCATCGACCATGGTTTGAGCCAAATCTTCGATTGACTCAGACGTGCTTGCCTCTTCGTTATTTTCTTCGAGGCGGAAAGATCCTGATTTTTTAGAGATTCCTAATTTCCTGTTTTCTTTGATAGTCATGATTCTGGTTTTTTTAGTTTAATTTTGGTGGAAATTTAATGAACGTTTATTATTGTTTAATTATAATACTTTTATTAATTTATGTCAATTAGTAAAATTAGTAGTAAAAATAAGGAAAAAAAATCTAATCCCAAATTTATTTTTGTGGTGGGCGGAGTTATGTCCGGGGTCGGCAAAGGCGTAACAGCGGCGTCTATTGGCCAAATCCTCCAGGCTCGCGGCTATAACGTTAGCGCCATTAAGATGGATCCTTACATTAACGTCGATGCCGGGACCATGAATCCGATTGAGCACGGGGAAGTATTCGTGACCGAAGACGCTGATGAAACCGATCAGGATTTGGGTAATTATGAACGATTTTTAAACACCAATATTTATCGGGCCAATTACATGACCACCGGTCGTATTTATCAGACAGTCATTAATCGAGAACGCAATTTAGGCTATAAAGGGAAATGCGTTCAGGTTGTGCCGCATATTCCTCAAGAGATTCGCGATCGAATCGATATAGCCGTTAAAAAGACGAAGGCCGAAATTATGATTATTGAAATTGGCGGCACGGTCGGTGAATATGAAAATTTAATTTTTTTGGAAGCGGCTAGAGTCATGAAATTATATCATCCGAAAGATGTTTTATTTGTGATTGTTTCATATCTACCTATTCCTAATAAAATCGGGGAAATGAAAACCAAACCGACGCAGCATGCGATTCGCGCTTTGCAAGGAGCCGGGATACAGCCGGATTTTGTGATTGGTCGTAGCGAACGACCACTTGATATGCACCGTAAGGAAAAATTATCGATTAATTGTGGTGTTCCGGTTGCTAATGTTATTTCGGCGCCCGATATTGAATCGATTTATGATATTCCTTTAAATTTTGAAAAAGATCATTTGGGTGATCGAATTTTGGAAAAATTCGAATTACCTCTAGGGCACAAGAATAATAATCAGGCGTGGAGAAAGATGGTGGCGAGTTCCAAAATAACGAGCCCGGTCGTAAATATCGGTATCGTCGGTAAATACTTTGCCTCCGGAGATTTTTCTTTAGGTGATTCCTATATTTCCGTAATCGAGGCGATTAAGCATGCCGGGGCATATAATAAATGTAAAGTGAAAATTCATTGGCTCGGCGCCGAAGAAGTTGAAAAAGAGGGAACAAAGATTTTGAAAGGTTTAGATGGTATTATTGTGCCGCAGGGCTGGGGCGGTCGCGGTTCGGAAGGAAAAATAAAAACCATTCAATATTGTCGCGAAAATAAGGTGCCTTATTTTGGTTTATGCTATGGCATGCAAATGGCCGTGATTGAATTTGCTCGTCATGTCGCTAATTTTAAAGATGCTAATTCCTTTGAAGTTGATCCGAAGACAAAACATCCGGTGATTCATCTGATGCCGGGGCAAGAAGAGCTTATTAAAGAAAAGGGTTACGGCGGAACGATTCGCTTAGGCGGTTGGCCCTGTAAAATAAAACCGCAGACTCATTTAGCGCAGGCTTATGCTAAATTAACAGATAAAAAAATCGTGAGCGAACGCCATCGCCATCGTTATGAATTTAATAATGATTATCGCGAGGCGTTTGAAAAGCTTGGGCTAAGCATCTCCGGAACTTCGCCGGATGGTAAAATTGTGGAAGCGATTGAAATTACCGATCACCCGTTTTTCGTTGGCACGCAATTTCACCCGGAATATATTTCTCGCCCTTTGTCCCCGCACCCCTTATTCGTGGAATTTGTTCGAGTTTGTAAAAATAAGAAATAAGAATAATAAAAAACAGACTCCGATTAAGGAGCCTGTTTTTTAATTGAAAATTTATTTTTTGGCTTTGGCCTTTGCCTTTACAGGTTTGAGTGTTTCTTTAGGGATAATGCTGACAATCTTACAGACTTTTAAGGAATTGTCGTATTTCTTTAAGCGTTTGGTTGAGAATTTAACAAAACCGCTTTTGATGGCAAATAAAGTATCGTCCCCGCCTTTTTTCACGTTTAAGCCAGGCTGATATTTAGTGCCTCTTTGTCTAATGACGATTGCGCCGACTTTCGCCCATTCGCCATCGGTCAGTTTTACGCCTAGTCGTTTGCTTTCGGACTCACGGCCTAAGGAGGTTGACCCGGCGGCTTTCTTATGTGACATATGGATTGCTTTACACCGAAAATGCTAGCCAGAGACTAGCATTCTAGGGTTATTTAGATATTTTATGGTTTAAATATAACAAAATGAATTTGATTTGTCAATTAAGCCGCTTGCTTGAATTTCTTATCGAAAATTTCTTGGGCTGTTTGGCGTGAACCGACTTTTTCCATTCTGGCTCCACTTTGGCTTATACCGCTCGCCATGGCGCCCGCGACGGAATCCGGCGATTCCTTTCTGGTTTCTTTTCCAATCACCTCAAGGGCATTTTGCTGTTCCGGTGTTAAAATATTTGCGGCTAAATCTTCTTGGAAACTTTGGTATACTTTTTTATTATTAAATAAACCAGCTTTGTAGCCTGAATCTTTATAGGTTTTGTCTAAAGAATCCATCAGCATGTAACCATCGCCTCCTTTATTAACATGGCCAGTCATTATTTCCGCATATTCCTTGAGAGCGTTGCCTCCTTTGCTTAGATCAGCCGCGGATTTTAGGGTAGAATCTAATTTTCTTAAGATATTATTCAGTTCGCTTTTTTTAGCGTCATTTTTCCCGCCCGCTAATAGTTCGCTTTGTTTTTTACTTAAAAAACCTTTAGTTTTTTCTAAAGAAAGCAGCTGAAATTTATTGTAGGCTTCGGCGGCGGGTAATTTAGAAAATTCGGCTTTAGCTTGCGCTAACGATTCTTGGTTATAACCAAGATTTTCAAATAAGCGTTGTTCGGCCGGTGTTTGCGGTAAAGCCTCTACTTTTTCCGCGCCCATTTTATTTTCAGCGGCGCCGATGTTTTGAATTTCTTCGCGCGCTTGGGCTATTTTTTCTGGCGTTTGCTGTTCAGCAATAAGAGCGGCTTGCATTCTAGCGTTTTCCGCCTCTTTATTAACGGCTTGTCTAGCTAATTCTTCCGTCGAAATTTCATTTTCGGCCGGTTTAGGACTAGTTTCTACCTTAGCCGGTTGCACTTTTTCGAGATTGTCGATATTCATATTAGTTTAGTTAATTTTTAAATCACTAACTATGTTTATAATAGTAAATAAATTCAAATATAGCAATTATTGTTAGGTTTATTATATCATATTATTAAAAATAAGTCAAGTTTA
>CAIQRY010000061.1 GCA_903874345.1 uncultured bacterium | reverse complement strand
TCATAAGGATTACCCTTTGTCAATAGTTTTATCCACAAGTTATACACTCTAAAAAAGCCCTAATCATTTAGGGCTTTTTTATTTAAATATTAGCTAATTATTTAATAATAAGATTTAGACTTTAATGATCACCGGCAGAACCATGGGGCGTCTTTTTGTGGCATTAAATAAAAATTGGCCGATATCATTACGAATCTTATTTTTGATATAATCATCGTCCGCTGGCGTCATCGGATTTTTATCTTTAACTATTTTTTTAACTTTCATCCTTGTCTTTTCAATTAAATCACGATTCTCCTTCATATAGACGAAGCCGCGAGAGATAATATCTGGGTTACCAATAATACTGCCGGTCTTAGTGTCTATTGTAGCAATAATCACAATCATCCCATCGTCAGCCATCATGCGCCGATCACGCAAGACAATTTCTGAAACATCGCCGACACCCAAACCATCAACCATTACATAGTCAGTCATGACTTTCTCTTTAGTCAAGGTGCCAATAGTTTTGCCCATCGAGCCTTTTCTAAATTCTACTACTTGGCCATTGTCCGCCACAAAAATTTTATTTTTCGGAATACCAACCGCTTCCGCTAAATCTGCATTCGCCTGCAGCATATAATGATTAGCCTCGATTGGCATAAAATATTCAGGATTCAAAAGACGCATCATTAATTTTAAGTCTTCTTGCTTAGCGTGGCCACCGGCATGAATATCAAACATTCGATAGTTAATGACCTTGGCACCTTTACGCACCAACATATCCATCAAATTTTGAATTGTCCTCTCATTCCCCGGAATAACTGAGGAAGAGAAGAGAACCGTATCGCCAGATTTTAAATTTAAGGTCCGATGTTCGCCATTAGCGAGACGAGTCAAAAAGGCCTTGCTCTCGCCCTGCGCTCCGGCACCGATAATTAAAATTTTATTATCAGGTAAGCGGCTTAGTTCTTTATCATCTGCTAAAATGTGCGGGCTAAATTTAAGATAGCCGATTTGATGGGCAATCTCAACGTTATCGTTCATGCTGCGGCCCTGTAAATTAACCCGACGGCCATGCCTTTCAGCTAAATCAAATATTTTTTGAACACGACTAAGCTGTGAAGCAAATGTACCAATAATAATTCGGCCGTCAATATTTTCAATTAATTTGCCAATTTCTTCACCAATAACTGATTCTGATAATTGATAACCAGGATGAGTTGCGTCCGTCGAATCAGCCATCAGCATTAAAATGCCTTGGCCGCCGATACGAGCGATACGATTTAAATCAGCCGGCTTATCATTAACCGGAGAAAAATCGATTTTAAAATCACCAGTATGGATAACTGTCCCTAAATCGGTTTTAATAATTACGGCAAAGCAATCAGGGATAGAATGATTAACGCGCAAAAATTCTATTTGGAAAGAGGCGCCTAATTTTAAAGTAGTGGTTTCATCAATTTCTTTAATCTTAAGCTGGGGAGCGGTTTTATACTCCTGCTGGCGTTTTCTGACTAAACCGGCGGTCATCTTGCCCATAAACATACCGGGGTTACCAATTTGACCCATAATATGGGGAATACCGCCGATATGATCATAATGACCATGGGTAATAATAACGCCCTTAATCCAATCTTTCTTATCCAAAAGATAAGTGGCGTTAGGAATAATATAATCAATACCGGGCATGTCTTCTTCTGGAAACTGCAAGCCCATATCAATAATGATTATTTCTTTATTGTATTCGACGACCGTCATGTTCCGGCCGACTTCTTCTAGACCGCCGAGAACCATAATTCGAAGCGGATTTCCAGACGGACCGAATTCCTTTTTTTCGACATGATAAGGAACCTGCCGGCCGCGGCTAGGAAAATTTCTCCGCGGCGTAGGCAGCGGATGTGTTTGTTTCACGAACATAAGATTATTTAGTTTTATGAGTTAATCCGTAGCAAGACTAGCTTACCACGTAATTTTTTTATGAGTATTAATATACCAAGAAGCAAGGCTAGCGAAACGATCAGCGGGTTGAATCGCCATCGTGCCGTTAAATCCTTTAACGTTCTTAGTTTGGACATAAGTATAAGTCGGGGAATAAAGCCAAATCACCGGTAAGTCACCCGTAATGATTTCTTGAAATTTTTTATAGTCATTAAGGCGTTGGCTAATATCCGTTGTCGCCCGCGCATCGGCTAATAATTTATCAACATCTAAATTGCCATAGCCCGCTAAATTAAGCCCCTTACTGCCAATCTGACTAGAATGCCAAAAAGCATAAACATCCGGATCGCCGCCGACTGACTCGCCATAAATAATCGCTTCAAAATCACGATTGCGAATAATGTTGGCCGCCTCTTCACCGGCGACTATTTTTAAATTAACTTTAACCCCGATTTGTTCCCAATAACTTTTTATTTTTTGAGCGACGGTCGCATTGGCGTTAGCATCAACAACCGTAAGTGTTAGGCTTAATGGTTTTTTATTGATTACAGTTAAGGAATCGGCTGGAGAATAATTATAAATTTTTATTTGATCATCATAAGCCCAATTGCTGGTCATAATTGGCCCATCTTGGCGCGCATAAATTCCATTAAAAACATCTTGAATAAGTTGATTCTTATCTAGTGCTTGCGCCAAAGCGGCGCGAACGTCTTTGTCACCCAAAATTTTATTGCGATCCTTATTAAAAAAGATGGAAACGATTTCGGGCTGAACTAATTCATGAAAGAATAAGGAGTTTTGAGCCAAAACATCACCTCGAGAATCAAGTGATAGATAACTTAAGCCATCAATCTGATTGTCATTTAAGGCTTTAATCGCTTGCGTATAATCCACAAAAAATTTAAAAGTAATATTTTGGATATACGGTTTTGAGCCATAATAATTAGAATCAGCCACTAAATGATATTCTTTTAGGTCACCATCGGTACTTCTAACTAAAGATTTAAATTTATATGGTCCAGAGCCAACTGGTTTTAAATTTAAATTATTCAGGGTCGCGCCCGACGGGCTAACATTACTCCAAACATTTTTTGATAAAATGCCAAAAGTTAATAACTCAGGGAAGGGCGCATAGGGCTGTGCTAAAGTAAATTTAATAGTTTGGTCATCAATTTTCTGGGCGTCGACACCAGCAAAAATACTGCGGAGTGGAGAACGAAAATCAGGATTCTGAATTAAATTAAAAGTGAAAACAATATCATCAGCAGTTAATTTATCATTATCCTGCCAGCGGACATTGTTTTTAATTTTAATGGTATATTCTTTATAATCAGCGCTAACCGTATAATTATCTACTAAATCATTAACCAAGCGTCCGTTTTGGTCATAAACAAACAAACTGGAATAAATTAATCTAGTTAGGTCGCTGTCTATGTCCCGACTAGTCGCATAAAGCGGATTAATGGTCTGCGGGTAACCAACCACGCCCTCAATATAAGTGCCACCGATTTTAGGAGAATACTGGATATGCTTTCTAACAAAAACAATTCCTAAATAAACACCGTTAATCAAAATTAATAAAAGGCAAATTTTAATAATTAGATACTCTTTCGGATTTAAAAACTTGGTTAGATGCTTCAGCTGACGACTGTTCGGAATTTTACGTGGCGCCAAGCCATAAATCAGTTTCTTATCAATCTCTCCTTGGCTGATGGTTTTTTCTTTATACCAAAAAAACAGGGCTCGTTTGATCCTGGCGCCAAAAGGAAAAATTTTATTTTTTAGTGAGTTCACAACAATCCTAAGATTTGATTAAGCTTTTATAAAAAAGATGCTTAAAGACAAAAGGATGAAAATAACGGCCAAAACAATCGTGGCGATAAATAATTTTTTTTCTAAACCGCGTTTAGTCAAATAAACGCCGCCACCACCACCGAAAACACCGCCTAAACCGGCGCCGCGATTCTGAAGTAAAATCGCTACCGTTAAGAGGACAGCAATAATAATTTGGCCGACTTTGATAAAAAATAACATAATTATTTTTTGAGATAGGACATTAAGGCTTTCAAGACTGGTTTATTATTAACAGCCAAATCCGCTAAGATTTTGCGATCAATAATAATTTTCTTATCTTTTAAAGCACTAATGAAGCGGGAATAAGACATTCCTTCTTCACGAACAAAAGCATTGATTTTAATCTGCCACAAACCGCGCATCGTTCTTTTCTTTTTGCGACGGTCAATATAAGCATGCGCGCCCGCCTTTGTCCGGGCGGTTTTCGCAACTTTGATTAAATTTTTGCGGCCCCATTTATAGCCTTTAACGGCCTGGTGCAATTTTCGTCTTTTTTTGACATGGGTCATCCCTCGTTTGACTCTCGGCATATAGTAATACGTCTAAAATTAAAAAATTAATTATAAGGAGTTAGCATCTTAATAGTTTTGGCTAAGGTCTTGGTCGCGGTAATGTCCAGTCGTTTATTACGGATCGTCTTGCCGGTTTCGCGGGAATTAAAATGATCCTGACCGCCTTTACGCTGTTTTAATTTATTATTAGCGGTTTTTCTAAACCGCTTAACAGTTGCTTGATGAGTTTTTATCTTGGGCATAAGTTTAATAAAAAACAGGTTGATACCTGATTTAACAGATTTTACTTTTTATTGATCAATATAATAGTAAATCTTCCACCCTGATTTGTCAATGGTTGTTCAACTTCGATATTTAAATCAGGCGTCGCTTGCAATTTAGTAGCGAATCCTCTAATAATTTCCGCTGCTTTCTGAGGATATTGTTTTTCCCGGCCGCGTAAAATAAGTTCGACTTTAATCTTATTATCCTCGGCTAAAAACTTAGCTGCCTGAGATAAACGCATTTCTTGATCGTGCGGGCTGATGCGGAAGGTGAGCCGAATATTTTTAGTTTCAACTTTCTTCTGCTGCATCTTCTGTTTATGAGCTTGTTTTTCCCGCTCGTATTTCAACTGCCCTAAATTAACAATTTTTACGACGGGTGGATTAGCCTTAGGGTTTACTTCCACTAAATCTAATTCCGCATCTAGCGCGCGCTTGACTGCTTCTTCAGTCGGAATAACGCCAATCGCTTCATTATTTTCGTCAATTAAAAAAACTTCCGGGACACGAATCTGGGTATTAGCCCGGAAAGTTGGCTCTTCTTTACGCTCGACTCGATGAAATTTAATGCGCATGGTTATTTATAATCTAATTTTTATCAACGCTCTCCATTTTTCCGGTTCGCGGGTTATAGGCTTTAACTTCTTTCTGGTCAATGCTAACCGGTCGCGCCGCATTTCTAACGTTATTTACTGGTTTCGGAGCGCGCGCTTTTTGTCTCGCCTTCTGAGAAGCATCGGCTTCGGCCTGAGTCAAGAAGCCCTTGGCATTACGACCATTATTTTCATAATAAATTTTTTGGCCTTTATTTGCTCCGGGGCGGGCGGCACGGGGCTGATTATAATCTTTTAAGAGCTCGGCGCTTCGTGATTCTTTTTCGCCCGTATAATCGCCGACATAAACAACCTCGCCCATAATAGTCTTAAAAACCTCATTAACCTTTTCCTTTTCTTCATCTTCCGGTAAATGTTTTCGTAAAACCTTCTCATATTGCTTAATAAAGAGGGAGGTGCGATCCATAATATCGTTTATTTCCTGTCGATCGCCTTTCTTGACCGCGGAGCTAACTAATTTTTCAATTATTTCCCCGAAGCCATACCAATCAATAATTGCTAAATCCTCTAATTCTTTTTCCATTTTATTGCTAATAGCATTAACAACATCATTTTCTGTCTCGCTAACAACATCTTCCGGACTAGCATGCTTGTCCTGACTTAAGAATCCTTCGCCTTCTGATTTCTCATTTTCCGGATAAAGTGGGGCGCGATCCGCCGCCTGTTTAATAGCGTTATAATCGGAATTGCTTTCAGCGCCGAAATCTAATTCTTTGCCTTTATCCGTAATAATACCCAAAGTCTTTTTTTCTTCTCTTTCCGCTCTTTCATCAGCCGCTTTACCGGGATATTTAGTTTCCCCAAACATTGACTTCAAATTAAATCCCCAACTCATATATTTTTTATTAATATTAATACTCTATTTATAGCGTAAATATGGCCAAAAGTCAATCACGATGCGCGCATGAAAAGTAGGGCTTGACAGATATTTTTCTCTGGTATAAAATAGGGTTATTAAAAATAAAAACAGAAAATTTAGTGAAAAACAAGATATTTCTTATATCTCTGTTTTTTTCTGTCTATTTTGGACCTTAAAAACTTTATAAATAAACAATCATGGTGATGGTTAAATTTTGATGCTAATTGGCATCAATTCGGAAAAAAAAATTTATCCGTTTTTAAAACGGAATCTTATATCATGAAAGCATTAGCTTTCATCGAGTCAATCAACTTATAGAGAGTTTGATCCTGGCTCAGGATGAACGCTGGCGGCGTGTCTAAGGCATGCAAGTCGAATGCCTGTAGCAATACAGGCATGGCAAACGGGAGAGTAACACATTGGCAATCTACCCCTAAGACGAGGATAACCTTGCGAAAGCGAGAATAATACTCGATAGTATCAAGAAGCATAAGCTTTTTGATTAAAGCTCCGGCGCTTAGGGAGGAGCCTATGGCCTATCAGCTAGTTGGTGAGGTAACGGCCCACCAAGGCTACGACGGGTATGGGGTGCGAGAGCATGGCCCCACTCACTGGGACTGAGACACTGCCCAGACTCCTACGGGAGGCTGCAGTCAAGAATCTTCCTCAATGGGCGAAAGCCTGAAGGAGCGACGCCGCGTGTATGAAGAAGCCCCTCGGGGTGTAAAGTACTTTTAACTGTGACGAAACAATGACGGTAGCAGTTGAATAAGGGGCTGCTAACCTCGTGCCAGCAGCAGCGGTAATACGAGGGCCCCAAGCGTTATCCGGATTTATTGGGCGTAAAGCGTCCGTAGGTGGTTTATCGCATCTCCTGTTAAATCTCGAGGCCCAACCTCGAGTCAGCGGGAGAGATGGCTAAACTAGAGACTGGAAGAGGCAAACGGAATTGCTGGTGTAGGGGTTAAATCCATTAATATCAGCAAGAACATCAAATGCGAAGGCAGTTTGCTAGGACAGTTCTGACACTCAGTGGACGAAAGCGTGGGGAGCGAATGGGATTAGATACCCCAGTAGTCCACGCCGTAAACGATGGATACTAAGCATTGGAAGTATCGACCCTTTCAGTGCTGCTAATTTAAGTTAACACGTTAAGTATCCCGCCTGGGGAGTACGAGCGCAAGCTTAAAACTCAAAGGAATAGACGGGGACCCGCACAAGCGGTGGAGCATGTGGTTTAATTCGACGGTAAGCGAGGAACCTCACCAAGGCTTGACATCTAGCTGCAAGATCTGGAAACAGATCCGCCTTCGAGGGTGCTAGACAGATGCTGCATGGTTGTCGTCAGCTCGTGTCGTGAGATGTACCGTTAAGTCGGGAAACGAGCGCAACCCTGATCCTATGTTTTACTTGTCATGGGAGACTGCCCGTTTTAAATGGGAGGAAGGTGGGATGACGTCAAATCAGCATGGTTCTTACGCCTTGGGCAACACACGTGCTACAATGGGAGGTACAGAGGGAAGCCAAAGCGCGAGCTGGAGCCAATCCCTAAAAACCTTTCTCAGTTCGGATTGGAGGCTGCAACTCGCCTCCATGAAGCTGGAATCGCTAGTAATCGTAGGTCAGCCATACTACGGTGAATACGTTCTCGGGTCTTGTACACACCGCCCGTCAAGTCAGGAAAGTCGGTAACGCCTGAAGCGCCCAACAGGGCACCACGGTGGGATCGATGATCAGGACTAAGTCGTAACAAGGTATCCCTATCGGAAGGTGGGGATGGATCACCTCCTTTCTAAGGAGTAAGTCTGGATTAATACTCTAGATTACGGTCGATCATTCTTGTCCGTTCTTGGACAAGAGATGATTCTAAATCCTGCAGCGATGCAGGTGCGTATCTATCACTATTTAGTTGAGAAAGAACTCCATAAAAAAGAGTCCCTTTTGTAGGGTCTCTTTTTTATGGAGTTCTTGAAAAAAAAGTAAAATAAGCATATTAATAAATACATTGCAGAAACTCTTTTACGGAGGTGGGGAGTATGAAGATTGCCGCGCTGTGGGTTCTTTTCATTATGGCGGCCGCGATACTGTACTCGATTTAT
>CAIQRY010000060.1 GCA_903874345.1 uncultured bacterium | reverse complement strand
CGCCGACCATTAAAATCATTAACATCTAAATAATAAACCAAATCAATCTGATCGCCGACTTTTAAATCTTTATAGCCCGCGGCGGCGCCAAAAGCAATTGCCCAAAAAGAATGCGTCCGAGCAGACAAACGAATTTTAATATGTTGGTTATCGTAACCCATGGTCACGATATCATCGATTCGCAGATTATAAGCAACAAAACGCGGTTGCTGATTATTTTGACCGTAAGGAGCGAGTTGGTTCACCTGATCCGCCAAAGTTAAATTAATCTCTTCAAGGGGAAGCTCCGCTTCAATTTTTAATTTCGGCGCGAGCGCCTTAGGGTCTAATTTTTCGCCGGCGATTTTTAATAAACAATCTTTAAACTTATGCAAATTATCTTCTCCTTTTAGGGAAAAGCCACAAGCCATAGGATGGCCGCCGTGTTTTTCTAAGAAAGGAGCGCCTTGTTCGACGGCCGCAATTAAATTTAATTCTTCAATCGAACGGCCCGAGCCTTTGAAAGAAACTTTTTTAGGCACTAATTTTTTCGCTACCGGATCAAATTCCGCCTCCTCAATCAGCCGGGTAATAATTAGAGTCGGCCGGTAATATTTTTCCGCCATACGCCCCGCAACGAGTCCAATAACGCCTTCATTCCAGAATTGGTCTTCCCCGGCGACGCCGATAATCATGAGCGGCAAATTATTCGGATCAATTTGCGCTTCGACTTGAGAGATAATTTCTTCCGTAATTTCCTGGCGACTAATATTTCTTTGATTAAGTTCGCTGGCCAGTGTTTTTGCTTCCTCGGCATCGGTGGTAGTCAGTAGCGCAAAGGCGCTATTGGCATGACTCAAACGGCTCGCGGCGTTAAGACGCGGCCCGATTTGCCAACCAACATTCCAGGCTTCGAGTAAGCGCCCGGGACTTATCTTGGCCACTTTAACTAATTCATTAAGCCCCAAACGCTTATTCTGATTTAAAACCTTCAATCCTCTTTTAACGAGGAGTCTATTTTCCCCCAAAAGACTGACCATATCCGCAATTGTGCCGACGGCTACTAAATCCAAGCTCTTTTCTAAAATTAATTGTTTTTGTTTTAAAGGCAAATTCGCTTTAAAGAGCAAGGCGCTAATTAATTTAAAAGCGACGCCGACACCGGCTAAATAGGCCCAAGGATATTTTTCCTTTTCGTCTGCTGGATCAATATATAGACAAGGCGGCAAGCCCTCTGAGACGGGTAAAACATGATGATCGGTGATAATAACATCTAAACCCTTAGACTGTGCATAAACAATCTCTTCCTTATTAACGATACCATTATCAACCGTGATGATTAATTTAAAACCTTGTTCCACGATCTGGTTAATCGCCGCCTTATTTAAACCGTAACCCTCAGTGACACGATCAGGTAAATAAACCTCGGCTTCGCCATGTAAAATTTTCAAAGTTTCGAGTAAGATAACGGAAGCGGTCACGCCATCAGCATCATAATCACCATAGACAACCAAACGATTGCCTTTTTTAATGTGACTGATAATCAAATCAACGGCCGCAGCCATGTTTTTGAATAAAAAGGGGTCATAAAAAGCATGATCATCGTTTTCGCCGATTTTAAGAATCAAGTTCGGATCAAGCTCATCATTTAGAAAAGTCTTAATATCACACTCTGTCTTTAAGCCGCGGTTAACCAACAATTGCAAAAATACCGGATGGAGAGCCGGGTGAGACTTAATAAGTTCCGAATTAATCTTAGGCGCAATTTGCCATTGTTTCATGGCGATATTTTAATTTTTATTATTTTAGGAAGGCAACCCCGACCGTCCAGGCGACCATGGAAATAACAACGATAAAGGATAGAAAAATCCAAAAAATTTTGATTACTTTGCGACGTTTCATAATATAAAATTTATCTTTTTAATATCTTTACAAAAGTATCCGGCGGTATTTCGACGCTGCCCTTACCCGCGGCCATCATTTTTTTCTTACCTTTCTTCTGCTTTTCGAGCAATTTGCG
>CAIQRY010000059.1 GCA_903874345.1 uncultured bacterium | reverse complement strand
TGTTACATTCAGCTTAATATTTATTCTCTTTGTTTCAATGAAAGAACGGGCAAATATGCCATTTATTCATTTAACACGTGGCTATTTTTATTAACGTTGGTGATATCACCGAATATTATAACACTTTATTTAAAAACCACAATAAAAACCTGGGGATTTATCTCTTGAGATAATAAGTTTTTTGTTTCGGGCTCAAACGTTCAATTGCATAGCGCAAAGCGGTCCGCGACATAGTCCGACCATATTCTTCTAAAAAAGAAGTTAACTTTTTCTCATCGACTCGTTTCCCGACTTCTCGGAGCATCCAACCAACGGCCTTATGCATTAAATCATGTTCATCTTTAAGTAATTTTTTAGCAATCTCCAAAGCCTCCTCAGCCCGGCCTTTTTGGATAAAGGCATAGGTCGCAATCATGGCTAAACGTCGCTCCCAAAGATTTTTTGAAACCGCCAGACGACTAAGAAGCGGTTTCTTATTAGGAACCCTTAGCAAATAATCGCCTAAGATTTTATAAACCGACAAATCAACCAAGTCCCAATTATTAATTCGCTTAGTATTTTTAAGATAAAAATTAACAATTCTTTCCTTTTTCTTTAAGTCAGTCGCCTTCTGATATTGTTCGATTAAGATCAAGAGCCCGACTAAACGAAATTCATGAAACTTACTGTTTAAAAGGGCTTGGACGCCTTTTAGGTCCAAAGAGGCGTACTTTTGGGCAATCTGACGCTGGCGGGGCACTTTTAGGCCTAAAAACACGTCTCCGGCTCCATATTGACCCGGTGCGGTCTTAAAAAAGCGCTGCGAAATCAAAGCCTGCTTAGAATTAGCCTCGGCTTTAAGTTCTTTGGTTAAAGCAGAAAGTAAAGACATTAGTTTTAACGCTCTAAATTAATAACCGTGCGCCAAATCTGGTTATCTGCTTTTGAATAAGCAAAATAGACTAATTGACTCTTGTCGCTCGTGACAAAAGGCGCAAAAACCCGACTATAAAAACGGCTATCGCAAGTATTATTAATCACCATGGTTTCGCCCTGACCATTACTGATTTTATAAATAAAATACCGACTGTCGGGCGTAAAGAAATGGGGATCAAGAATAAAATCATAAGGTGTCCCTTCCCGACCGTCTAAAACCACTAATTCTTTATTATTAACTTTAGCTCCATAAGCAAAACGCTGACCGTCTGGACTAAAAGTCATGAAAGTAATTTTGTCATAAGATACTCCGGCCTTACCATTTAAAACCACGGTCTCTTTCAAATTCTGTTTCATGATATAGGCTAGCCCTTGGCCGTCCGGCGAAGCAACTAATGACAAGGCGTCAAACCCTTGTTGAGCCGCGGGAATGTCAAAATAAGCCCGCTCGTCTATTCCGGCGGATACCGAACCAGAACCAACAGGCTGAGTGGTAACGGTGTTCGTCCAGGAGTTACTGCTTAGCGTTTTTTTAGCTGCCCCAGGCATTAAGTTGAAAACAACGGCGATAAGCAAAACAACCAAGAGGACAATGGCCGCTAAGACTATGACCAGGCCGGACCAAAAATGTTTTTTTGCCTCGACCATCTTCTTAATTTTAGACATATGATTATTTGAGTTAATGACTATAAATATTATAACACAAAATAAACAAGTGTAACGTTTTTTTGGTTTGGCCGTATTATTAGTCAGAAGCATATGAATAATAGACATTGTTTAAAATCCATGACCACCTGGCAGACCGCCGCGAAGTTCGTCGGTGTTTTTGCGTTAGGCTATCAGATTAATGATCGCCCTGGGGTCGGGATTTTAATTAATGTTAATTATAATTACTTTAGTCAGCCGCTATTGGTTTAAAAAAGTATTAGCTAAAACATTATTATAAATCCCGATCCGTAAAGGACCGGGATTTTTTTAATCATTTTTTGTTCTTTACAAATAAATTAATAATAAAACCTCAATTATGGAAACAAATTATTCCCCTGAGCTGTGGCGCCAGGCGTCCGTCAGAAAGTATCTGCTTCTAGGTGGCCTTAATTATTTAGCCATGTCTATACATGCCACCACCTACGTTCTCTTCCTTTTGTCTCGCGGCGCTAACTTATGGCAAGCGAGCTTAGTCAACATCTGCTTCATGGTTACGGTTTTTTTCATGGAAGTGCCAACGGGTGCCTTTGCTGATCATTACGGTCGACGCTTATCAATTATGATTAGTTGCGGCTTAATGCTCGGGGGGTCCGTCTTGTATTTTTTCAGTCATTGTTTTTGGTTCTTTGTTCTATCGGAAATAATCGTCGGCGTGGGCATAACTTTTATGTCGGGCGCCTTAGACGCCTGGCTCGTCGATTCTCTCCAACACCATGGTTACTCCAGTCTTAAAGCCAAGGTTTTTAGACGACGCCAATTATTTGAAGCTGGGGGTATTATCATCGGCAGTACAATCGGTTCGCGCCTCGGCCTATTAAATTTAGCGCTTCCTTGGTTAGCCTCAGGCATAGTTTTTGTGCTAATGGGCTTTTACGCCTCGACGATTAAGGAAGGATACCGCCAAGGAGCTAAGCCCTTAACCACTAAACTAAGCGGTTGGCATAGACACGCCAGTCGCACTTGTCTTGGTTATTTAAAAAACCGAGATATCGCTTACGTGATGTTTTTCGGCGCCCTCTTATCTTTATCACTCCAGGCGATTAACATGCAGTGGACTAAATTCTTCTCGAGCGAGTACGCGCTTAGCGTCGGTCATCTAAATTGGGTCATGTTTGGTATCGCCTTAGCCAAAGCAGGTTCTGGACCATTATCCAAATACGTGAAGCGTCTTTGCCGGAGTGAAAAACAAGCGCTGGTCTTAACACAACTTCTAACCGCGACGGCGATTCTGATTATGACGCAAGCGAATGGATTACTCCTGGCGACGACTGCTTTCTGGTTTCACGAGATCGGTCGCGAATTATTCAGCCCGCTCAAACAAACCTATTTGAATAACCAGATTTCTTCAGCGCATCGGGCGACAGTTCTGTCTCTCGATTCCATGATTATGCGAATCGGTAGTTTTAGCGGACTTTTCCTTTGCGG
>CAIQRY010000058.1 GCA_903874345.1 uncultured bacterium | reverse complement strand
TTATTCGTGGCATAGACTATACGAATGTTTTGAAAAAAATTAGATGACATAAAAGTTATAAGCTTTAAAATTTCCAATCTTTATTACTATTTTGTTCCAGTTATTGCCCCCCATAAAGTGCCGAGGAGTGCTTTAATAGCCGACATGGGATTAGTAATAACATTTAGAATAAGGGCGATTTGTACTAATGCCGAAAAAACTAGAAGGGCACAACCTAAATTAAGACAACCACAACCCATTTTTTCAATTAAGCCAACAGACTTAGTTACTTGACCAATAACTTCATTCTGACCGCCCCCGTCTTTATTTTGACCTACTTTAATTCCCGGTTTAGCCGGCAACCATTCTTCGCCTAAATCACAAAATAGTTCCTTGCCTAAAACAAAACTTAGAAAAACATGAATGTCAATCCAGATGAGTGTAAGCCCCCAAGAAGAAATTAGATTCTCCCAAGCGGATTTTAATAAGTTTGATAAAGCTTGTTTTGCCGGTGACAAGGCTGCCCCTAACATCTGCTTTGCTTTCCCGCCCTGATTTCGCTCCGCATTTTTTTTATCCTCTCTCAAGTTGCCAGACGAAATCTGGGGTAGGCCGTTTTTCTGAGCCTGAACAGCGACGCGCAAAGAACCCGCTCTATCGGCGCTGTCTTCTTGCCCCCCCCCTGTACTATAATCCTGAGTCGGCGTATCCTCCTCAGAGCCGTCCGCCTCTTGGTCGGTTGTTCGATTACGGTCTAAAAGCTGTTCATCGAGCGCCATAGCTAATTAATAATTTTATTTATCATTACTTTAAAATTATACAATAATAAGTAATAATTAAAAAGACCGCTCTAAAAATGGCCTCTTTTCAATATTTTTATTTACGGCATATTATTTTTTCAAAAACTCCGACCAATATTTAATTTCCTCAATAATTTCGTCCAAAGAGTTGGAAATCCGTTTTTTAACGACCACTAACTAAAAATCTCCAATGAATATTGGAGATTTTTTTTATTGATTCGCAACGAAGGGGTTCGAACAGGCGGCAAATGGCTAATCATCATATTCCCACCAAGCCTGTACGCCGCAATGTTTGGGGTCCTCGTCTTTCCCGAAGATAAATGGTTCACGTCTAGAAATATTAATGTCGCAATATGGCCTACAGCCACTACATGCGCCAGCATAAGCCCTAATCGTATTATCATCTAACCACTTATAGTTTCCTATCGCCCATGGGCCGATAAAGATGGTCCTAACGCTGAATGTTCTTGGATTAAAAATTTTTAAAAACCACTCTCTGCTCATATTCGGCGCCTCCTTAACGTTATCATAAAAAGCCACATAATTATTATTGGGAGACCATTCTATGTCAGAAAATTTTGGTGATTTTGTCCCAGAAATCTCTTTTCTAAAAGAAAAAGGGTTCCCCTCTACCCAAACCGATGAGTCGTCATCTCCGAGATAAACATACAAAGAATCAGAAGGATTCAAATAAAAAGAAATAATAAACCAAGTTATTATAATAGCTATGATCGAGCCTAACAAAACAATTATTATTTTAATTATTTTTTTAAACATTTAAGCTTAATTAGGACTCCAATAAAAATAGGTATTACCAATTTTTTTCAAAAATTTTCCGTTCGGAACAATATTTTTTTCAAACCACTCTCTTGTTACTCCAACTCCAAAAAAATGAGTGGCTTTAGTCGGGCTATTAATCTTTCCCGAAATCACGCCTTGAGCTATTTCATAACATTCATACCAGCTTTTCTTGTCCGCTACCCCTACTCCGTCATAATTTAACGGATTAATAATTTTTTTGTAGACAGGGCTGGTCGGCTTTATCGGATCATATTGATTTTTCTGAAGTATCACTTCTTTTATGCTCTTTGGCCACCAAGAACCAGCCATTGTTCTGTTAATAACCGACCAGGCCACCCATACTTTTGCTTCACGTGGTTCGTCGCTTGTTTCCCCTAGTATTAATCTCGCCAAGAGTATTTCATCAGTATCATCCCTAAAATCCCCTGTCCATTCCGGATTGTCAACGGTCGGAATCCGTTGATAGCCTAGTCCTATCGTATATAGATATGGCGAGCCGTCAGAATAGAGATCGAGATTATATTGTTTGGCGTGAGAATTAATATTAGTGAGCAAGAAAGTCTTGTCTTCGCCTTTTAAGGCTTGGCCGCACCAATACCAGTCGGCATGACGAATCTTTTTCTCGTTCTTTTGAATCTGACCGTTAATAATGAGTTTAATGTCATCATCGTCTTTTTCAGACCGAGGGGCACGGGCCGAGATACTGAGACTCGCTACCAATAAATCTAGAATAATATAGCTGAGCCAGGGTCGACCCGGGCTTTTCTTGGCCGGATTGTTAGCAATGGGGATATAGTTTATTTTCCCATTATCTTTTTTCTCGGCCTGGGAAATAGTGATACTTTTTAGATAGGGGCTCTGGTCAGGCTTCAAATCAATGGTGTGTTTCCCTGAGCTTAAGTTAGCGGCAATCAGAACTGTCTTTTCTAAACCCTTGAGTTCATTTCCATTCCAGGCGGATCTAGCATCCTGCTTAGCGTTGGTTGAGGTGGTGAGTTCTTGATTATCTAAAAACAAAAAAATATCGTCGTCTTTGAAGAAGGCGCGACGAGACTTAATGTTTTGCCACCAGCTTTTGGCGCTGGCGATGATTTCGATGAGACAGAGAGCCGGCTCATCGAGCACGAGCTGGAAATTATATGGTTTTATTATTTCCCGCTCGACATTTTCTTGTTTTATAGATTTCATAAAGGTTAGCAATTAAAATTTTCATTTCACATTAAATTTTATATTATTAACTTTTTCTAGCGTCTCTAGCGTCGCCACGACAGATAAATTTTGGCTTCTCCTTAAAACCAGCCGCGAACCAAATTTTTCACAGAGAGGGCGTAAAAATTCATCGCCCCAAGAGGGAGAAAAAACATCAACCCCTTCAAAATCAATGCAAACATCTTCATCGTCGGAAGCGCTGTCCAGACTTGGCAAAAAGGCGGCCAGAGCTTCTTTGCCTAATTGTCGTGAAGTCAAAATAGTTCCAAATTTATTTATGTTAATAATCATATATTTAAAATTTTATAATAGCCAAACACCCCCGAAAAGAATTTTTGGTCTTTTTTATTTTTAATTCTAAGTTACTTCCCCCTAATCTTAATTTTGCTTCTCCGCTTTGGAAAAATAAATTAAAAGGGTTGTGCTCTATAACTTCTCTAACATATTTAAGACCATTACCCCGATTTTCTGGATATCGTCCGGAGATAACTTCCGTAAAAGCGACTTGCAAAGCTTCAGCATCGTCTAGCAGGGTCGGCCTTATTCTCTTCAAGGTTTTTAATACCCCTTGTCCCCGATCACCTAAAACAATTATTCTGTTCTTAACATCATAGCTAAAAAAAATACCTACTATATCTGGCCAATTCCCGATGTTATGCCCGAAAGAATTATCGCCAATCTCGCCGACAATAGAAATAAGTAAAGAATAAAATGATTCTATTTTTTCGCGCGGACTTAAAGCCGCTCTTAATTTATAGAGTCTCCCTTGAAACACGGAGCTATCTGAACAATAAAAGATATCGTTCGGCCTCTTTCCTGTTTTAGCTTTAACCCATTTTTCAGCTAATTCTAAGTTATGAGAAATTAAAAATTCTTCTAGCTGAAGAGAGGTGTACAAACGATACTTTTTATTTTTTCTTTGGGGCTGTAATTTTCCCATAGCATCCCATCTTCTCAAAGTTATTGCAGAAACGCCTAAAAAATTAGCGGCCTC
>CAIQRY010000057.1 GCA_903874345.1 uncultured bacterium | reverse complement strand
TTCTTCATTGTTGACTCAATGGAAAAAATCCGCATCCTGCCCAGGTAAGTTGCTACGGCTACAAGACAAAATAAGGATCCCTGAACACCAAGTTCTTGGATCCTTTTTTCTTATCTAATTTTTTTCATTATTCCAAATGGCTAACCCTATCCCACTCGCCTAATTTTTCTCTGAGGTAGGGATATTTAGTTAATCCCGGATCCTCTTTAACCAAGAGCGCGGCTTCGTCCTGCGCTTTTTTAATTAGTTCGAAGTCGAAAAGGGAAGCGATTTGTAAATCGGCAAAACCGCTTTGCACTAAACCGTATAGTTCACCGGCGCCGCGCAGTTTTAAATCCATTTTCGCGAGTGAGTAGCCGTCATGAAATTTAGTCAAAGCGTTTAAGCGTTCAATGGTTACGGTATTAGTTATTTCTTCGGTCGAGGGAAAGAGAAAACAATAAGACTGATGATCGCCGCGTCCGACGCGGCCGCGGAATTGATGGAGCTGCGACAGCCCGAAGCGATCGGCGCCTTCGATAATCATGAGCGAGGCGTTCGGGACATCGACACCGGCCTCAACGACCGAAGTCGCGACTAAAATCTGAATTTTATTTTTTATAAAATCGTTCATGACTTTGGTTTTGTCCGCGGTTTTAAGACGGCCGTGGAGTAAACCGACGCGTAAATCCGGAAAAATTTCTTGATCTAATTTTTCATGTTCTTTTTTAACGGATTTAACCCCGAGTTTATCCGATTCATCGATTAGGGGACAAATAACAAAGGTTTGGCGTCCGGCCGCAATTTGAGCCCGGATAAAATCATAGGCCTCCGGCCGTTTGTCTTCGGTCACGATTTTGGTTATGACTGGTTGGCGTCCGGCCGGGAGTTCATTAATTAAGGATAAGTCTAAGTCGCCGTACATGGCGAGGGCAAGGGAGCGGGGAATAGGCGTTGCGGTAAGGGATAAAAAGTGCGGCGTGCGGTCTTTATCACTGTTTAAGTCTAGAAGTTTTTGGCGTTGATTGACGCCGAAATGATGCTGTTCATCGACAATGGCCAGAGCCAGATTATTGAAACGAATATTATCCTGGATTAAGGCATGTGTCCCGACAATAATATCGGCCTGGTTAATGTTTTCATCCGGATGACCCGCAGTTTTAAGCGCGATTTTTAAATTATAACCGTCGAGCAGTTTGAGTAAAGTTTGATAATGCTGTTCGGCTAAAATTTCAGTCGGCACCATAAGAACCGCCTGGCGCTTATTAAGGGCAACATTAAGCAAGGCCATGATGGCGACTAAAGTTTTGCCGCTACCGACTTCGCCCTGAAGCAAGCGGCTCATTGGTTCACTTTTGCCGAGGTCTAAAATTATTTCCCAGGAAGCTTTGCGCTGGGCGTCGGTTAGTTTAAAGGGCAAATTATCGACAAAGCGCTTGGTCGCTTCTTCTTGGAATTTAATACTAATCGCCCGGCGGGATTTTAATTCCTGTTTAATGAGTTGCGCTTTAATTTGACGCAAAAATAATTCGGCGAAACCAAGTCGCGTTTGGGCGGCCGTAATTTCCTCGCGGTTTTTAGGGAAGTGAATGGCGTGAAGCGCCGTGTCGATATTTAGAAGCGCTAAACGTTTGATTAAGTCCAGAGGCAACCAATCCGGCACTTGATTCGCTAAATTAATAACTTCTTTAACGAGATGACGAATTTGTTTTTGGGTTAGACCTGTGGTCAAATGATAATTGGGAATTAGACCCTGAGTATGAATTAAATCTTGGTCATAAATTTTTTCATGGCTGGGCGACATCATAGTCAATTGCCCGTAATTTTCCGTGACGCGGCCGGCTAAAGAGATTCGATCACCGGATTTATAATTCCGCGCTAAAAAAGGCTGGTTAAACCAGATGACTTTTAGGGTTTCGGTTTCGTCGCTGACTAAGGCCTCGGTAATATTCAGACGTTTACGCGGACTGCGTTTGTTTTGAATAAGCTCAATTGTCCCGACGACGTTCGCGTTCGTATTCGGTTTTAAAGAGGCAATTGGCAGACTGGCGCTAAAATCATCATAGCGAAACGGGAAATAAAAAAGCAGGTCTTGGATAGTTTCCAGACCTAGCTTTTTAAGTAGTTTCGAGGTTGTGTTTCCGACGCGGTATAATTCAGTTATTGACGAGTTTAGTTCGACCATATAATATGTGCCTCCGCCAGGAATCGAACCTGGATTACAAGATCCGCAATCTTGCGTCCTATCCGTTGAACGACGAAGGCCTATCTCGCTCCCTATCTTATTATAATTTCAGGAGCTTCGTCAACTGTTCGGATAAGGGCGGGTTAGAACGCTCCAAATCTTCATCTAAATAGCGCACTAGAAAATTACGGACGGTTAAAGCATCGAGGTTGCGTAAGGGGAGAGATAAACGGGGACGCATGGTATTTTTAAATTCAAAATAGAGGTTTTTGATACTTTCCTTCGGTCGGTATAAGACACAAAAATTTTTTAATTCATCGTAGCTATAGAATTTTTGACCGAGTTTTAAGCCTTCAGGGCTAAGCTCGACGTTAACCATAATCGTCGGTTGGCTTTCGTTAAAAATCATGATAATGGTCGCGACAATGAGAATCAGAGCAAAAAGATAATTAGCTCCGGAGCCTAAAAAGATAATATGCCAATGACTGATGGCAAAAAAACAGAAAAACAAGCACAAGAAAGCAACGACGCCGGCCAAAATATACCAGCGGCGGTCGCGCTCGGGTTTGCGGTATTCGGGCACAGCCCAACGTAAATATTTGTCTTTGTTTTCCGGCATAAGCTTGTTTGACAATGAGGTTAAGATTTTATATAGTAATTATACCATAAAATCAGTCGAGACCCCAAGGGGTCAAGGGAATCACGGAGAGGTGGCTGTGGCCGCGGCACGCGGCCAAAAGGCGGCTACCGCCGGAGGCGGGCGAGCGATAGCGAGCGAAAGCGGCGGGTTAGAATTTAATATTTTTTGGAGAGGTGGCTGTGGCCGCGGCACGCGGCCAAAAGGCGGCTACCGCCGGAGGCGGGCGAGCGATAGCGAGCGAAAGCGGCGGGTTAGAATTTAATATTTTTTGGAGAGGTGGCTG
>CAIQRY010000056.1 GCA_903874345.1 uncultured bacterium | reverse complement strand
TTTTGACGAGGAAGCGCGGCTCGATATCTATTATATCGAAAATTGGACTTTGCTCCTTGATCTCTCAATTTTATTTAGAACACCGCTGGCGGTTTTAAAACACCGTAAAGCGGAATAATTTTTGTCTCATGAAAGTTGCTTTAATTCATGACCATTTAGCGCAAGACGGGGGCGCCGAAAAAGTGCTGAAAGTTTTAGCCGACCTTTTTCCGGCGGCGCCGATTTATACTTTGCTTTACGAGCAAAAGCAGGTCAATAAATATTTTAAAGATCGTCAGATTCAAACCTCGATTATCCAAAAACTCCCCGGCGGCGTTAAACATTACCAATGGTATTTGTTTTTTATGCCTATTGCCGTGGAATTTTTTGATTTACGGGGTTTTGACGTTGTAATTTCGAGCGCCAGCGCCTTTGCTAAAGGCGTGATTACCTCGCCGGATACCTTGCATATTTGCTATTGCCATACCCCGACCCGCTATCTTTGGAGCGATACCCATCAATATCTTAACGAGCTCAAATATAATAAATGGCTGAAGAAAATAATCTCTTTGGTTTTAAATCGGATTCGTCTTTGGGATCGCGCGGCCGCTGATCGCGTTGATTTGTTTATTGCTAATTCCGCGACCGTGCAAAAGAGAATCGCGAAATATTATCGCCGCGAATCGTCGATTATTTATCCGCCGGTCGAAACCGAAAAATTTTCTGTTATTGATTTAAGCGCGCAAAAACCCGAGGATAAATATTTCCTAATCGGTTGCCGTTTGGCGCCCTATAAACGAGTCGATATTGTTGTTGAGGCGTTTAAACAATTAGGCCCGGATTATCGTTTAAAGATTTTTGGTGATGGCGTAGATCTCGCCCGTTTAAAGAAAATTGCCGCCGGGGCTACTAATATTGAATTTTTGGGTCGCGTTTCGGAAGAAGAGAAGCCCCAGCTGTTTGCGAAGGCTCAGGCCTTTATTAATCCCCAAGAAGAAGACTTCGGGATCACCGTTATTGAATCAATGGCCGCCGGTCGGCCAGTTATCGCTTATGAGAAGGGTGGAGCAGCCGAAACCGTGACGGAAGGCCAGACAGGTTTATTCTTTAAAGAGCAAACGCCAGAAGCGCTCGCGGCGGCAATCAAGAAATTTTCGAGTTATCATTTTGATTCGGCGCTTATTCGCGCGTCGGCTGAAAAGTATTCGGTCGCTAATTTTAAGGAACAGATTTTAAATTTTATTAAGAATCATAAAAAATAATTATCATCTGTCAAATTATGAAAATTGGGGTGGATATTAGAGTTTTAATGGATGAGTATTATAGCGGCATATCAGAATATACCGCTAATTTATTATCCGCTCTTTTGTCGTCTGGCAAAGAGCATGAATATAAACTATTTTATAACTCCTGGAAGAATTTAGAGAATCGTTTACGCCCCTGGTCGGGCGACCGGGCGCAAGTCCTAGGCACTCATTATCCGAATAAAATTTTTAATTATTTTTTACAGAAGATTTTTAAGTATCCAAAATTAGATCAGGCCTTGGGTGGAGTTGATATTTTTTGGTCGCCTCATTTAAACTTTTCTTCATTTAGTAAAAAAGCTAAGAAAATAATTACCGTTCATGATTTATCCTTTTTGCGTTATCCCGATTTTTTTTCTGGGCGTAAAAATTTTTGGCATAGTGCTTTAGCGGTTAAGAAATTACTAGGCCGTTATGACCACGTCGTCGCGGTTTCCGAAAATACTAAGAATGATTTAATTGAACTCGTCGGTCTTAGTCCGGAAAAAATTTCCGTCATTTATTCTGGTAATAATTTAATTAGAAGGGAAGTGAGTGACGTCGAAGCGAATGAATTTTTTAAAGCGCGAGGAATTAGCGGTCGTTATTTCTTGTTTTTAGGGAATATCGAACCGCGAAAAAATATTGGCCGTTTAATAACGGCCTATAACGAATTTCGCTCTCGTCATCCGGAATATGGAGATTTAAAATTAATTTTAGCCGGCGCCCCAGGCTGGAAAAATAAGCAGATTTATGAAGAAGCAATCCAGTCGCCTTTTAAAACTGATATTATATTTTTAGGTTATATTAGCCAAAAAGAAAAGGAGATTTTGTACTCCCGGGCTACAATTTTTACCTACCCTTCGCTTTATGAAGGTTTTGGCTTTCCGCCGCTTGAAGCTATGACCTATGGCGTCCCCGTTGTTTGTTCTAATGTTTCTAGTTTACCGGAAGTCGTTGGTGACGCCGCCTTAACAATTAATCCATATAAACCAGAAGAAATTACCCAGGCCTGGGAAATTATTTTAGGCTCTGCCAAAATAAAATCGGATTTAATCGCCAAAGGGCTAAAAAGAGCGGAATTATTTTCTTGGTCCAAGGCCGCGCCGGAATATCTTAAGTTATTTTCTGACTTAACGAGTAAATAAAAAAACGGACCCAGGGGATCCGTTTTTCGTTATTATCTATTGTCGCGGTCACGGAGGTCATCAGCGTAAAGTAAGTATTCCGAGAGATTTTGGCAGACCGTAATAGTACCGTCGGTGTTGTAGATAATAATCGTTTGGGCGGTGATTTCTTCGCCACCCGGTTTTAAAATGTACTGCATTATTTATGGATGATTTTTTGTCTCGGCCAGTTGGAACCAGCTTCGATTATATATCACGACCAGTCGGAACCAGTCGGATAAGCCAGAAGTTTATCAAACTTAAGGACTATTTAGATTATCCTATATTTTAAGGTAATAGTCAAATTGATAAAAAGTAAATTTTGCGGTAAATTAATAACAAGATGAAAAAGAAAATTAAATCAAAAATTAAAATTTTAGTGGCCATGTCCGGCGGGGTTGATTCTTCGGTCGCGGCGCAACTTTTAAAGAACCAAGGCTATGAAGTCGCGGGAGTTTTTTTACGTTTTTGGAAGGATGAAGGCGCGGGAGCGCCGGCGGAAAATCGTTGTTGTTCTCTAGAATCATTACTCGACGCCCGAGCCGTGGCTGGCAAGATTGGTATTCCGCTCTATACTCTTAATTTCTCCGCGCCCTTTAAAAAAGCGGTGGTTGATAATTTTTTAAGCGAATACGACGCCGGTCGAACGCCTAATCCTTGTGTGCTATGTAATAAGCAGGTGAAGATTGGTTTACTACTTAAACATGCCCGTCGCCTAGGGTTTGATTATGTCGCGACCGGACATTATTTAAATTTAAAAAAGAGCGGCCCGACAGTTAAATTATTCAAAGCGAAAGACAAGAATAAAGATCAGTCTTATTTTTTATATACTTTTACGCCCGATGAATTGAAACATCTTATATTTCCTTTAGGTAACTATACGAAGCCGCAGGTGCGGAAAATAGCGGCGAGATTCAACTTAAAGGTGGCGGCGAAACCCGAAAGTCAAGATATTTGTTTCTTGTCCGGTGATCATAATAATTTTTTAAAGAAATATCTGAAATTAAAACCAGGCGAAATTCGTTTGCTTGAAACTGGAGAAAAAATAGGCGTGCACCAGGGCTTGCCGCTTTATACTATCGGACAGCGTCGCGGTCTCGTCGGCGGCACCGGTCCTTATTATGTCGCCAAATTCGATTATACGAAGAATATCCTTTACGTTGTTAAAAATTGGAATGAAGATATTTTATATCAGGATCGCCTGATCGCGAAAAAAGTCAATTGGTTAAGCGGGAAAGCACCGCAGAAACCTTTCTCCTGTTCCGCTGTTATTCGCTACGGTCATAAAGCCGAAAAATGTACGGTTATCCCAAAATCAATTAAGAGTAATGAATATCTAGTAACGTTTTTTAAACCGCAACGGGCGATTACGCCGGGTCAGAGCGTGGTTTTTTATCGGAAAGAGGAGGTTTTGGGCGGCGGTGTAATAAAATAATATCGCTTATCGGCAAAAAATTTGAAAGCCTCATCGGCTTTTTTATTTTTATGCTATAATGTTTTTTGTCTCATAATTAATTTATAAAATATGTCTCAACAACTACCCGATGTTTTTAAACGTTTGCAAGACAAGAAGAAAGAACAGCGTGATCTCAAAGCCATGTATCGCGATGCCTTATCCGTTAACGGCCAATATGCGCAGGTTAAGGAAGAGCTCGAAGCCCTAAAGCTTAAAAAGAAAAAAATTGAAGCCTCGGTCCAAGCGAACTTTAAAGAAGAATTTGATAAACTTGAGGGTTTGAAACTGAATATCGCTGGAGATAATCAATTATTAAGTGATTTAGCCATCAATCAATTAACGAGCGGCGAGCCGATTAAAATTGTTGACGAAAATAAAGTCGAATATGAACCCGTCTTTACCGTCCGTTTTCAAAAAGTACGCTAATAAAATTGTTATATCTAAATAAAAAACAGGCTCTTATCAAGTCTGTTTTTTATGTGCCGCGGGCGGGAATCGAACCCGCATGGAGTCGCCCCCACACGATTTTGAGTCGTGCGCGTCTGCCAGTTCCGCCACCGCGGCCTAAATTATTTACGAAATCCAGTATAATAAATTAATTGTTGATTGTCAAAGATTTTTGTTTAATATATAATTAATCTTGTTGATACTATATGGGTAAAATCATAGCGATCGTCAATCAAAAAGGCGGTGTCGGAAAAACCACAACTGCGGTTAATCTCGGCGCTTATCTCGCTTATCTTGGTAAGCAAGTTCTTTTGGTTGATATTGACCCGCAAGCTAATGCTACTTCTGGCTTAGGTCTTGATCATAAAAAATTAGAAGCCGGTGTTTATGAAGCTTTGATTGGTGAAAAACCTCTTTTCCAGATTATTAAAAGAACTGTGCAATCTGGTTTGCAAATCGCCCCGGCCACGCTTTCTTTAGCCGGTGCTGGCGTCGAGCTCGTTAATATGGAAAACCGCGAATTCCGTTTGGCTAGTATTTTAGAAGAGGTTAAGAAGGACTTTGATTATATTATTCTCGACGGTCCGCCTTCCTTGGGTCTATTAACAATTAATAGCTTAGTCGCGGCCGATGAAGTTTTGATTCCGATTCAAAGCGAATATTTTGCTCTCGAAGGCTTAAGCCAGTTGCTCGAAACTATTAGTTTAGTGCAGAATAATTTAAAACCCAGTTTAGGAATAATGGGCGCAGTTATTACCATGTTCGATCGTCGGAATAAATTATCCGAAGCGGTTATGGAGGAGCTCTATCAATATTTTCCCAATCGTATTTTCCGTTCCGTTATTCCGCGTAGTGTCCGACTCGCCGAAGCACCGAGCTATGGCCGTTCAATTTTTCACTATGACCCAAAATCAAAAGGCGGTCGCGCTTATGAAGGGTTGGCTAAAGAGATTATTAGCTTGGAAAAATAGTTTT
>CAIQRY010000055.1 GCA_903874345.1 uncultured bacterium | reverse complement strand
TTATTTTTTCATTAAAAAGACTTAAATGCATACCAGAAATAGATAAAATTATTATTCCCTACGAAGAAAGATCAAAAATAAAAACGCTTCAGGAGTTACAATTATTATTAGAAAAATTTTCATTTAATGTAAATTTTGCCAGTGAAACAAAAAAAGAGGTATCTAGCTTTTACCGTGAACAAGATTTATTTAATGAATTTTCAGGAAAAGCTGAGGATATCAGAAATAATAAATTTAAAGATAATCCGGAGCTTGTTGAAAATTTTGATAATTTTCAGAGGGTACTAAAAGAAAAATTAATACGTCCTCTTTACCCCCTTCAACTTCTTTCCGCTTTCCATATGGCTTTTTCACAAAATGCATGCAATTTTGCTGTTCCTGGAGCCGGTAAGACATCGATAGTATATGGGGCTTATGCTTATCTTAAGAGCCTTCCTGACGATAATCAAAAACACGTTGATAAATTATTAGTTATAGGTCCTCTTTCGTCGTTTTCTCCCTGGGAAAAAGAATATGAAGCTTGTTTTGGTATGGCACCGAGAGTCCAAAGGCTTTCAGGGGATAGTAAAATTTTAAGAGACCGTAAAGAACAGCATCTTTTTTCTGGTAATCCTGCCGAACTTACCCTTATTTTCCATGGAGGCGTTGAGAGTCTACAAAATGAAATTATTTCTTTTTTAAAAAAGAATAAAACTATGGTTGTGGTTGATGAAGCGCATAGAATAAAAAATCCTGAGGGTGTGTGGGGTAAAAGCATTGTTGAGATAGCGAAGGAAGCTAAATCTAGAATTGTTCTCACCGGGACCCCTGTTCCAAATGGATATGAGGATTTATTTAACTTATTTCAATATCTTTATCCCTATAAATACAAAGAGATACTTGGCTTTCACTATGGCAATCTTTTAGATATGACTCAAAATAGTCAGCCTGACAGCGATAGAGTCAAAGAATTTATAAATAACATATCCCCCTATTTTATTCGAATTAAAAAATCTGACTTAAAACTTCCTCCCGTAAAAGAAAAAATAATTGAAGTAGAGATGGATTCTCATCAAAGAGAGATTTATGATTTTATTGAAACAAAGTATATACGTTCGTTTGAGAAAAATAGCTCCGCGGGAGTTAAAGATTTGTTAAATAAAGCAAAACTAATTCGCTTGCGACAGGCAGCCACAAATCCGTCACTATTATTGAAACCAATTATGGAGACTTTAAATGAGGAAGATTATGATTCGCGTGTTAATTTGGGGGGCAAATTACCGGAAGAATTCCAGAATGACTCCGGAATACTATCAAAAATATATAGCTATTCAAAAATAGAAATACCAAAAAAATTCGTTGCGATAAAAGAATTGATAGAAAGAAAAATTACTCCAAGTGGAGGCAAAGTAATTATTTGGACAATATTTGTTCAGAATGCAAAAAAACTTCAAAAATATTTGTTAGACAATGGAATGCCTTCTCGACTCCTAATAGGTGAAGTGGAGCAGTTTGATCGTGAATCAATAATAGAAAAATTTAATGATCCAAACGATTCAGAATTTAAAGTTATTATAGCCAATCCCTTCTCAGTATCAGAATCGATATCACTCCATAAAGGATGTCATAATGCAATATATTTGGAAAGAGATTATAACTGCTCAAATTTTCTTCAATCAAAAGACAGGATACATAGATATGGGCTTTCCGCTGGTCAAGAAACGGATTATTATTATATATTGTCAAAAGATTCTATAGACGGGGTGATACATGATAGGTTAAACGAGAAGGTTAAGAGAATGGAAAAAATTATTGATGAAGATATCCCGTTATTTTCTAGAATTAATGATTCAGATGAAACAGATCTTATAAAGGCTCTTATTAATGACTATGTTAA
The DNA here is from genome assembly GCA_903874345.1 of uncultured bacterium. Lineage (GTDB taxonomy): Bacteria > Patescibacteriota > Patescibacteriia > Patescibacteriales > UBA12465 > UBA12465. Next base: position 4,556 of record CAIQRY010000055.1, on the reverse strand, counting down.
AAGAACTTAATCAATATGAGAACCTCGGCACACCGAAATTTTTTTATGAGCTGTTTCAACAGCTTTCTTGTGTTAGTCGACAATGGACAAAAAATAACATAGAGGAGTATTTCTATAATAGAATTATTGATGGTCGAGCAGTTTTTGATGGATGTCTTGTTTTAGCCGAGGCGGTTGGTGCAGTTATAATTGACCAAGAAGGGTTTGTTAGTCTTAATCCGTTGCTTCAAACATCACTTGTGAATGAAAATTATCTTTCTAATAAATTATTAGAAATGATTATTGTTGCTGTTAAAAATGATGATATATTTTATGAGATATTTTGTTCAGAACATATCTCGTATGATATCATTTATCGTCTTATCCAAGTTGATAATACGGCCTTCAGTTTTCGTTATGCAAATTTTAGGCAGTTGCTTGTAAGTTTTACTTTTTTATATCCTCACCCGGATCATAATATAAAGAAATTTCTCATAAACTCTCGGTATAAGAAATTATTTGATAAGGAGTTAATGACGGAAATAAGAAAAAGAAAGATAGGCATTGATGAACTTGAAAAAACACTTGAGCAAAAATTGATATATGGAAGAGAGGCAGAGGCCTTTGTTCTAAAATATGAAAAAACTAGGCTTTCGGCTCATCCATACGTTGGCAATATTGAGATAATATCGGACTATGATGTGGCCGCAGGATATGATGTGGTCTCTTATGAAAATAACTCTTCAGTTGAATACGATATGTTTATTGAAGTTAAGTCATTTGTTGGAGTACCTAATTTTCACTGGTCTCGAAATGAAATTGATGTTGCCCGCATAAAGAAAAATTCATATTTTCTTTATCTTGTTGATAGGGATAAAATTACCGATAAAGAATATATCCCCATGATAATTAGTAATCCTTATAAAGAAATTATTGAAGATACGTCTGTCTGGGACAAAAGAGTGGATAGCTACTTTATAACGCAATTGTAGTATTTCTTAATTATGACTCTACCACCTCCTCTTGTATTGCAAGCGAAACAAAAAGTTGTGACGCTATTGTGACTGAAAAGTGGTAAAATCGTGATATTTCGGACTAAAACAGGTTAATCAAAAAAGTTAAAATATTCTCTAATGCTAGTAAAAATTTGCTAACATTAAATCATATCTCAAAATCTCGATTTTGTTTTCGAATCCGACCCCGGGAGCTCTATTGACAAAAATATAGCGTTATGCTATTTTTTGTTGAAGTAGCTCATTAAAATATATAAATTCAGATATCTGTTAAGGCCTTAAATACTATTTGAGAATTTAATAGATAACTGAATTAAAAACAAAAAAATAAAAAAATGATAACAATAGATTTCAATCAACTTTTTAAAACTGACCCTAATTTCTCCAAGGTTCCCAGAATAGTTTTTGACTGGGTGACCGAAAGAGAAAAGGAATTTCCTGGCATTGAATACCAGATAAGATTTTCTGACCGTCGTTCTGAGGAAGAAAAAAAATCGGGCGTGGACTATGATCGGTATGAACGGGTATATGGGCCCTCACTCCCCGACTTAAGAAATGTTATATTTCCTCTTAGTAAACAAGTTTGGTATGTTAGACTAATTGGTGATATACGTGAAGCTAGAACTGCCTCGGGGCTATTAAAGCTCTTAGATAACAATGATCCTCGGATTGAGCTTATTCCTTCGGATAATGAAAGACATTCACTCCGGGGATATGTTAGAGCTAAGCCGATCACGTCATCGGAAGAAGAAATGGTTGATATTAGGTGCGACCGCAACATAAACGACGAGTGGGAATTCAGAGGAACACCCCAGGAGTTTATGGACGAGAAAGTTAAACCTTTATTGAACTAAGAATTTATTGCTAAAGAGCGGTTTTGGTATTATACTAAGACCGCTTTTAATTTGTTTAAGCTAATCTTTATGGTAGGGAAGATATTATAGAGTTTGGTAAATATGTAATCTGCGGAGCTCTATTGACAAAAAATTATAAGTATGGTATAATTTTTTGTTAGTTAAACATAGTAAGAACCTTAAAATTTCAAATCATGACCACGACTATCTTGGTAACCATCGGAATTCTGGCCGGTTTACTTTATTTTACTTACGGCTTTATTTATCTGCGTGCCGCTAATTTTGAAGCTGTTCTCGGTAGGGCAATCGCCAACACGACCGGAGAAATTATTTGCGGTATCGTGGGGGTAAAATATTCTCCCCTGCGTGTAAAACGCTTTAAGAATTTATTGAAGAATTGCTACATCTTTTTCCTTTGGCCGGTTGACGCTTATCTGACTAGCGGGTATTTGGCCAAAAGAGGAATGTAACATAAGATAGCGGAACTGTCGCTAAGACGCTTAAAGCCTTGACGCTCACTCGAGTGGCAAGGTTTTTTATTTTTTTATCTATTTTTAGTGAATTATGTTATAATCAAAATAGCTATCAACATATTTAAATTATATGAACAAAACAAAAAAACTGGTTATTATGGTAATGGCCGTTTTTTTAGTCTCGCCCTTATTATCGGTTAAGATTGCCGCCGCTCAGACTTATAAATTTTATGTAGCGAGCGAGGCGACGATTATGAGTGCTCATCCGGTTTCAACTTTTCCTTGCTATGGTTATACGATGATTGGTACCTTTAGCACTTCGTTGCGTTATTTCGCTAAATTAGATTTAAGCAACGCGCCCTCAGCGAGTACGATTAGCCGGGCGGTTTTTCGGATGAATCGGATCCAATCAACCAGTGATAACGACGATAACTACGTTTTGTATGCGGCCACTAGCAGCTGGAGCGATAAATCTGTTTCCTGGACTGATCAGCCGACTTACGTTGTGACTAGTATTAAGGGCGTAAAAGACGATAATGGTTTCTTTAATTTTGATATTACAAATTTGGTCAAGAACTGGGTTAATAGCCCGTCTAGCAATTTTGGTTTTATGATCAGAAAAGAGCTAGAGCAGGTGCCGCCTGACCAATACATGGGGTCGAATCAAGGAATGTTTGTTTGCGCCGCCTGGCAGCAAGATGAGAATACGGATTCAATTTTAGCCAGCAAGATGCCGGTTCTGGAAATTACTTCAAGTGCTAATTTGAGTATTAATAATACGCCGATCCTGTCTCCTTTGAGCAGTACAACTAGCACGGTAAATAGTGGTAGCACCTCCTCAAGTAGCAGCTCCTCTTCCAGCACTAATAATCCTGTCGTTAATAGTCCCTCTTACACCAATAGTTCAGTTGTGATTGGCGATACCTATAAATCAATCGTTAAAATTAAAACATTTACTCTTGACGAAGATTATAATTTAAGTGAAGACTCTTATGGTTCTGGTGTAATCATTAATTCTTCCGGCCTAGTCCTAACCAATAGTCATGTCGTGTCGGTAAAAGATTCTTTTGATAATTCCGACCAAGACGCGAGTTATGAAATATGTCTACCGAATAATACTACCGATGAACCCGATTGTTCCTATATCGGAAAATTAATTGCTAAAAATGATGACCTTGATGTTGCCTTACTACAAATTATGCCGATTGCTGGTTTAAGCAGTCGGACAAGTTACCCGTATTTGACTTTAAACCAAACGGATAATACAAATACTAACGACGCAGTAACCGCCATCGGTTATCCCAGCGTGGGCGGCGGTTCAATCACGGTGACAACCGGTATTGTTAGCGGCAAGGTTGATAAATACGATAAGCAATGGATTAAGACCGACGCCGTGATTTCTTTCGGCTCCTCGGGCGGCGCGGCTCTAGATCAAAATAATAAGGTCATTGGTATCACGAGCGCCGGTCATTCCGATCTCTTAGGTAGCCTTGGCTATATTATTAATATCACTTCTTTAAATCAATGGATTAGTGCTAACCAGAATTTAAAGCCGAAAACAAGTCCTTTGGCCAGTCGCGTTATTACTTTTGCGAAGAAAGAAATATCTCTAAACGATTCCAATAATTTTACAAATGATAATCCGCCGTTTTCCGTAACCAAACCAGATGATTGGACTTTTGAATATTTAGGCGAAAATCTTCTTTATATCCAGAATCCGAGCGATGAAGAGGGCGGCTATATTATTATCCAATTAAAAAGGTTCCCGTATTTAGTCGATATTAATAATATTTTGCCACGAGTCAAAATGCGCTCTTTAGAGAAGGGAACGCTTTCGCTTTTGAATATCCAGGAGAATAAGGATGTTAAAATTAGCGGCGTGGCGGCCAAGAGAATACGGGACACGGATATGAAAGACTCTTTGAAGTTTTATGTTCTGCCTTTCCGTAACAACTTGGTTTATCTTAATTACGATTATGGTACAGATGATAAGGATAAGGAAATCGTCGAAAACATCATTAATTCTTTCAAAGTAAAAAATATTAAGTTTTCTTTTTCCGAACTTAAAAAATATAGCAACAATACTCCGAAATTTAATTTAACCGTTGACAAAGACTGGGCGATTTTAACCAAGGGCCAAAAAAGCACACCGCTCGAAATTTATAATAAAAAATATAAAGATTTGAATGTTCGCGTTAGCGTGACGAAAACTAATGATGAAGTAAAAAATTTAAGCA